>JBOGJY010000266.1:0-4309 GCA_050745325.1 Terriglobia bacterium | reverse complement strand
GCCTGGAAAATAGGTTTCGAGGACCAGCCGGAATCGAGACCCGGCGCTCAGTCGCCCCACCACAGTCGTCTGATTCAAGCGCGACCATTCCAGCGTAATGAGGGCTTCGCGCGGCAGGTTCCGCCATCCTATGCGGCAATACGAACCGTCGGGAGCGTGGGGACCCACCTCACCCACCGCGTTGAAAATATCAATCCCATCTAGAAATCCGCCGCCGGATTCCGAACCTACCCGCAGAGCAAAGTTTGCGGGTTGATGAAACGCTTGGGTCAGAAAAACGACGCCGTTCCAGGCGTCAGGATCAAATGATCCGATGTTCACATTGTCAAACGTAGGAGTTGATTGGCCAAAGGCCAACGGTCTTCCGGTCAAGAGCAAAGCGATCAGAGCTGCGAGCGTAAGAGAATAGGTGCGGGTTCTCCAACCGAGATGCAACCTACGTGATGCCATGGGATTCTCCTTTCCGCCTTTCAGAGTTCGTGTACATCCAACCTGCCGGGCAAATAGCGCTTTCCCGACTCACCGCGGGCAAGAGCAGACCCGTCACTAAGACACTTCGATTTATGAAGAAGGAAACAGAATTATCGAGGGGGTGTGCCACAAAATGACCCTCCCATAGTGTCAGAGGAAAAATGTCGAAAACGAAATCGCGTGACGCCATCCCTGGTAGTCAGACAAAACAGTCCCGCGAGGCATGGCGCCTCGCGGGGCCAGACAGTTCGCATCGAATTCCAGAATCAGTAGTATAACTTCAGGCCGAATTGGACTAAGCGTGGATTGTAACCCGAAGCCAAGCCCGTAATGGTTCCTTCCCCACACGCAGTACATACCGAGGCGCTTGGCTGGCCAAAATCGACTTCGTTAAAAGCGTTATAAAACTCTGCTCTGAATTGGAAGTACTTAGATTCGGAAATGTGAAAATTCTTCATCAGGGCCATGTCCCAGTCCGCAAAGCCAGGGCCGTAGAGTATGTTAAAGCCGCTGTTGCCAAATTGGTTGATGCCCGGAGTAGTGAAGCAAGAGGTGTTGAACCAAGCCTGGATAGTGGGGTTCGAAAGTGCTCCGTTGCACACGCGGTTGGGCATATCGCCGTTCCCATTATCCAAAGTGCTGGTGACGCTGGGGCTGAACGGCAAACCGCTCATGTATGTTGCAATTCCGCTCAGCTCCCATCCGCCCACGGCTGCGTTAACCCCCCGGTTCCAATTTCCTCCAAAGTGCCGCCCTTGTCCGAAGGGCAAGTCATAGGTGTAGCTCAAGATAAAACGTTGCGGCGGCTCACCCCCAATGTTCGATTCCTGGGCCATATACATGTCCGGATTAACATAGTTCTCGCCTCGGCCTAAATCATGCTCCCATGTATACGACGCAAGGAAAGAGAGTCCGTAGGAAGTTCGCTTTTCCAGCTTGACTTGGAGGGAATTGTAAATCGAGTTGCCTCCGAGAATTCTTTTGCTAAAGCCAACCAAGCCCGGATCAAGTGAATAATATGGACGGGCTTGTTGCAATGAGAGGCCTGTGGAGGTCACGACGCCCGGCTCCGGATAGTTTCCAGGAAGGCTCAGGTAAAGATAATTCGCCCGGTCCCCAACGTAGGCCACGCTCAACATTAAGTTCGGGCTTACTTGGCGCTGAAGATCCAAAGACCACTGATATACATCCGACATGCCAAGGTTCGAAGGCATATAAAACACAGAACTGAACGCGCCCGCCGTGGCGCCTCCGGTTGGGATCAGGTTCCCTGGCGGCGCCCCTGGCCGTTGCTGAAGAGGAGGCAACGCTGGAAGCCCAGTGCTCAAAGACGGGTCGCCGGGAGCAACCGTAAAGAAGTTGGCTGGTGCAAATCCCTGTCCTTGGACATAAGGGAAGTTGTCATTCAGGGTGCCGAAGTCAGCGCCGCCAGAGCCGGGATAAAAGTACGATATTCCGAAGCCGCCTCTTAAGACCGTTTTGCCGCTATGCCCCACTGAATAGGCGAATCCCACACGAGGGGCCCAAGTACGGTAATCCGGCTGGATGCCGCCGGAGCAACTGATTGCAACGCAAGCCACCTGGATGTTTCCCGTCGTAAGATTAAAGTTAGACAGGTTCTTCCAAGCATCCGTGACCGGGCCATAGTACTCCCATCGCAATCCCAAGTTAAGTGTAAGATCGCGTGTAGCCCGAAAGTCGTCCTGGCCGAAGAAGAAGGCTTGTGTGGCGCGGTTGGAGGGAAAGTCATTCAACCCGGCCCGGCCCGCAAAGTCCGCGTAACCCAAAAGAAATCCAGCCAATCCTGAACCCGTGCCGCTTGCTCCGGCCAAGCTCGTATTCTGTTGATTGAAATCGAACTCGCCCACCGAATTTGCGGTTTGATACAAGTTTGCCTGAATCCGCTGAATATCCGCGCCAACCTTGATGGTGTGCTTCCCACGGATAAAGGTCACATTATCGACGTACTCAAAGGTGGTGTCGTGACGCAGAGTTGGGGCAAACGGTGTATGACCGAAACTGCTGTAACCGGAGATATTGATTGACGGAAGGCCGCCGCAAATACCGCAAAAGTTATTGATTCCCGGAATGCCCACTTGGTTGGAGGTCTGGGAGTCAGTATCCAGCCCATACCAGTTCGTGTTCACGCGATTGACCCCGACGCGAAGCTCATTCAGTGTCGTAGGGTTGAACGTATGTGTCTCACTGATGACGCCGTTCTGATTCCGGGTATACGCCGTGGCGCTAAGGCCCGGTCCCCCTCCGACCACCGCTCCCAGAAACGGCGGGTTTAGGTAAGTGGTGCGCAACATGCTGTACCGCCCCATAATCTGGTCCTTGTCCGACAGCCGGTGATCAATACGGATATCGCCCTCATCGATGTCATGCGTGAGTGCGCTTCTTGCGATATAGTTGGGCTGGCCCACGGGCGCTGTCACATTGGGAGTTGGGAAGAGCGCCATGACCTTTGCAGCCGCCGGATTGATCATCGTTTGCGGGATTACATTGTTAGAGAAGGCCTCAGGCTGACCTGTGGCGGGATTTACATCGAACGGGTTGTAGATAACCGGCTCGCCCAGAGCGGAAAAATCCCCTCCTCGCTCGGCCATAGTTGGGATAGTCTCGAGCCCCGTTTGTCCCTGGCTGGTGCGCAAGCCGTCGTAGTCCACAAAGAAAAAGGTCCGATCCTTTATAATGGGCCCCCCTATGTTGGCTCCAAACTGGTTTTGGTGGTAAGGGGCGATGGGGAGGCCGCTCTGGTTGCTGAAAAAGTCGTTGGCCTCGAGGCCTGAGCTCCTGAAAAATTCAAAAGCATCCCCATGAAATTGGTTCGTACCGGACTTGATGGCAATCTGGACATTGGCTCCGCCCGCGCGCCCGAACTCCGCAGCATAGTTGTTGTTGGCCACTTTAAATTCCTGAATGGCATCAATCGACGGGCTCACGGTCAAGATGCTGAAGAACGCCTCGTTGTCCGAAATACCATCAATTGTCCAATTATTGGCGTCTACTTGGATGCCATTGACGCTAGAACTATTAATGGCCTGCGGATTGTCCGGACTGAAATTTCCACCTTGTCCGCCGTCCGGGGTCGTTCCTGTAGTAAGATTTACAAGTTGTGCGAACTGACGCAAATTAAGTGGCATGCTAACAATCGTATGTGCATTAATAACCTGTCCGGACTCGGAACTTTGTGTCTTAAGAAGAGGCGCTAGCGTTTTCACCGTCACCCGCTGCGTTACTGCGCCTACCGGCAGCGTTATATCAACCTGTGCCTTTTCGTCCACCGCGAGCACAATCCCGGTCTTGATAATGGTCTGAAAACCCTGTTTTCCGGCTGTCACCGAGTAAGTCCCCGGAATAAGGTACGGCACAACATAGGCCCCCAGATTGTCGGCGCGGACCGTCCTGGAAATTCCCGTCCCAATATTCTCCACCGTGATCGTCGCTTCGGGGATGGCCGCTCCAGATGCATCCGTGGCAGTTCCCAAGATGGTACCCGTAGTCATTTGGGCGGTGGCTGTGCTTAGCCCAAGCATTAGAACCAAGCAAAACCCAACGAGAAATATAACCAAGCGTGCTCCGATTTCCGATATTTCACTGAAATAGAATTGATTGAGCCTCATACCTTCTTCCTCCGATAGATCAAAGATTTATAAACCCACGCTCTAAACCTGACTGATCATGAGTAAGCCGCTGGTTTGACCGTTCCGCCATAACATCCGCCTTAGGCAGCTTGATGAGAATCGTTCCCAAAGAATGATATCGATGTCAGGGTTTGATCAGAATCCACCCCACTCGAGTTGGAATGCAAAGACCATGCCGTCTTTGTTCGCAA
>JBOGJY010000265.1:0-6532 GCA_050745325.1 Terriglobia bacterium | reverse complement strand
TGCGCGGCCCGTTGGTGCAATCGCTGAAAGTGCGGCAAATCCGCTTTGGGTCGAGCCGCCCGCGCTCCAAAACATCCGCTGGAAGTTCCGGGTAGGAGAGCATCATGCGGCCGAGGCCCACTAAATCCGCCCATCCCTCCCGCACCGTGGCTTGCGCGAAGTGAGGCAGATAGTTTTGCAGATACGTCCAGCCCGAGGAGAGAAAGATCATCCCCGGCGAAGCCTTTTTCAGTTCTTTGGCGGCCATCTGCAACCGCGCCACCCCCACCAGAGGATCTTCCGGCGGCAGATAGCCGTCACAGGGAGGGAAGAGCGCGGGACGCGATAGGTGAGGGGCGTAATAAGGGCTGCTCGCGGTAACGTTCAACAGGCGGACGCTGAGTGAAGCGAGCAGTTGAAGCAGCGCCTTGGTTTCCGTCAAGTCGGGGCGAACCGGGTCAGCCGCATCCACGCCAAAGCCCCAGCGGTAGGGAATGCAGCGGTTAGAACGGGTGGGATGCCCGCCTCCCGACTCCGGGTCTTTCATAAAGGGAATAGTGTCGTAGGCGCTCAGCCGCACGCCGATTTCGAGCGCGGGCGCCGAGTCACGAACCGCCGCGATCATTTCTTTCAGAAGCCGGGTGCGGTTCTCGAAGCTTCCGCCGTAGGGACCGGGGCGCTCAAACGCGCTTAGAAATTCATGGCCGAGATACCCGTGGCAGTGCTTGAGATCGACGAAATCGAAACCGGTTTCTTGGGCGAGGCGCGCCGCTTCGCGGAAGGCCTGTACGATGCGGGCGACCTCCGCGTCCGAGAGCGGCTGGTGCGAGGAAGGAAGGTGGAACTTGGCGTCGAGAATCGGGTGGTGATAGGCGATCAACGGCTCCGGACGCATCTTCTCGCGCGGCTTCGAAAAGCGGCCGGAGTGGGTGAGCTGCAACCCAACCACCAGGTCGTCGGCGCTTCCGAATCGCTGCCGGTGCGTCTTAACCAGTTCCTGGCGAAGCGCCTCGATGCGCGGGGCTGTGTGCGAATTCATCAGTAATTGGTTGGGATTGGCGCGGGCCTCGGGCAAGACCGCCACGGCCTCTCCGCCCCAGATGAGCTTCGCCCCGCTGGTCGCAAAACGCAGCCAGCGGCGGCGCGTCAGTTCGGAGGGGCAGCCATCGGTCTCGCCGTCCCAGCCCTCCATCGGCTGAACGGCAAAACGGTTTCCCAGGCGCCGCGTGGAGCCGCGCCAGGGAATCGCGAGCGGCTGCGCCAGCGGCGAACCCGGCGCGGTAAGGACTTCCTGGTCGAAGGGTAAATCCCATCCCAGTTGGCTGAGATGCTGCGCTAACGCCGAAGCGGACCTGAAGCTGGCCACTCGAGGATAGGAATCACGAGCCATCATCAGCGAGCCTAACATTCAGCCTTTCTACTTGTAAACCCTTCTTCGAATAAGCTAGACTCGCGTTCCTGCTCCTGGGAACGGAAGATTCCGGGACCCGGCGGTTCGAACCCGGAACATTGCGGGCCCCCAAGGAGTTGGTATAAATTATCCCATTTATCTCGTTTGTCTCAAAGTTCTCATTACCCTGTGCTAGGCTTTGGTGGGGCGGTTTTTCTAATTTTTGATTTTTGATAGGACTGACGTAGCGCCGGCGTCTTGCCGGCAAATGCCGCTGGGACGGCGGCGCTACATCGCCCAGAGGCGCTGATGCCGATGATTAAAGAGATCAAAAATAGAAAACCCAAGCAATCTGATCCCGCGGCGCGAGCGTGCGAGGGGCAAACGGGCAGCGCAAAACCAAAAAGGATTGTTTTTGTTTTTTCAACTTATTGAAAACAAAGAGTCGAAACCGGAACGAACCGGAACGAACCGGACTCTAATGTGGGTAAAATCAATGCAAGTTACTGAATGTGAAGGAGATAGTTGAATTTACGTGCGCCCAGGACGCATTTACAACAAAACAAAGGCGACCGCGGCTTCAGTCGAACGTTTTCTCCGCTTTGAGCGCACAAACCGCTGCTTTCTCTGGCTGTGATCGTGGATTTTACCCACGGCTATTTCTGTCGCTCCCATCCGGGGAGCCGGAGCCAATTTTGGGGGACGCGCGCATGGCATGGCGCCGCCACCAGCCATATCATGAATAATCGGCAAAGTGCGAAGGAAAGCCTTTTCCGCCGCGACCAGTGGCACGCTGTCTCGGCAAGTTTCCTCGGCTGGACGCTGGACGCCTTTGATTTCTTCGCCGTCGTTTTCCTGGTCGACCGGCTGGCGCTCCAATTTAACGTCAGCAAGGCCGACATCATCTGGACTCTCACCGCCACGCTCGCCATGCGTCCCGTCGGGGCGCTGCTCTTCGGACTCTTTGCCGACCGTTACGGCCGCCGCTCGGCGCTCATGGCCAATGTAATCTGTTTCTCCGTGCTGGAGCTGCTTTGCGGGTTCTCCACCAGCTACACCATGTTCCTGATTCTCCGCACCCTCTACGGCATCGGAATGGGAGGCGAATGGGGCGTGGGCGCGTCGCTCGCCATGGAGACGGTTCCGCGGCGGTGGCGCGGGCTGTTTTCCGGCATCCTGCAATCGGGATACTCGGTGGGCTATCTGCTGGCGGCGGTGGGCGCGCGTTTCATCCTGCCCACGCTGGGCTGGCGGGCCATGTTCTGGGCGGGTGGCGTGCCCGCTCTACTCGCCCTTTACGTTCGCATGCGCGTCCCCGAGCCCGAAGCCTGGAAGCAACAGCACGCGACCAGCGTGCGGACCATCCTCGGCAGCGTCGCCAAAAATTGGAAGAGCTTTGCCTATCTTGTCTTCCTGATGACGCTCATGATGTTTCTTTCGCACGGTACGCAGGACCTCTACCCCGATTTCCTGAAGTCGGCGCGCCACCTCACCTCGAACATGGTTTCTTCCGTGGCCATTCTCTACAACGTGGGGGCGGTGCTCGGGGCCGTTATTTTCGGCCAGCTTTCGGAGCGCCTGGGACGCCGGCGAGGCATGACCTATGCGCTGGTCCTCTCGCTCGCGGTGATCCCGCTTTGGGCTTTTGGACATTCCGCCGCCGGGCTTGCCCTGGGGGCATTTGTGATGCAGATGGGCGTGCAAGGCGCCTGGGGCATTATTCCGGCCCATCTCACCGAGCTTGCTCCAGCGTCAGCCCGCAGCCTGCTGCCGGGTTTGGCGTATCAGCTTGGCATTCTCTTCGCTGCGCCCACCAACACGCTGGAATACGCGTTGCGGGACCACATCGGCTATGGATGGGCCTTATCGAGCTTCGAAGTGTGCGTGATTGTGCTGGGTATGGTTGCAATCAATCTAGGAAAGGAACGGCGAGGCCAGGATTTTATGGCCCGTTAGAGTCTGTGTGGCAACTGCGGTTGTAGCGGCGGCCTCTGGCCGCCGGGCTTTATTTTTCAATAGGTGCGGTGTTCATAGAGCGCCACTACAGAAAATAGAGTCACTATTGTTGCGTTCAGAAATTGCGATGACTTATTCGGCGCGCGTTCTCTCATTAGTAGCGCCGGGCTTTACGCCCGGCATGCCGCCCTAAAGGACGACGCTACAAGTAAACGTATTTGAAAAACGCAGCACTATGTTATGCAATCTTCAATACGTGGCGCGGACCTGTTGTCCAAGGCGAATCAGCCCTCATCATTCGCGCACCGGCAGCGGTTTTGAGATTTCGTCGAGCAAGTCCGGCTTGCCGGGGATGGGCGCCAGATGCGGGTAGCGTTCGCCGCCGTGGTAGTCAAGCGTATAGGTCTGGTAGTAATCATCGTTCTCGACCAGCAGGCGCAGGGGCCCGGAACTGGTTTTCCCGGCTTCCAGCTCATCGCGCAGGACATCCGGCGAGAAGGCGTGTCCGTTGACGGCCACCAGGCGCATCCCCGCCGAGATGCCAGCCTGATAAGCCGGCGCGCCAACAATCGAATCCTGAATGCCGCCGTCGTCGTGCAGGATCAAGCCGATCGAATAAGACACATCGACAAGGTGGCGCGCTTCTTCCCGGACTCTCAGAAGCTCAGTCTCCTGGTTGGTATAGACCACCTTCCAGCCGGCCGCTTCGATGCCGCCCAGAGGCGCTTCAGGCGACGTCGAATCGAGCCTCGTATGGAAGAAACTGGCCCAATCATAGGGAGCAACCTGGTTGAGCGCGCTGACCAGATCATCAAATGTGTATGTCTTAAGCTGCGGTCCCTCGTTCGGCCCGCCGTAAAAGAGGTGGCAGAAATCCTTGAGCGATTTTTGCCCATGGGTCAGGCTGCGGATCTTGGTGTTCACTTCAAGCCAGATCAGATCGCCCTCCGGGTAGTAGTCTACGCTGCGCCGCCAGTTGCTCCATTCCTCCGGGGCAAAGTAGAGAAGCTGCGCCGCGTCCGCCGTATCCTGGAGCGGCCGCCAGGTGCGGCCCGGCGTGCCCGGCCCCAGCCTGGCGGCAACGCCAGCCAAATATTCGCGGTATTGCCGGGGCGTCCAAAGCCCGCTGCGCGCAGCCAGCACATCTCCCAGGTAATTGGTAAGCCCTTCATAGACCCAGAGCAAGTCATCTTGCATCGGCTTGTCGTAATAATCGGGACTCAGATCAGCCGGGCGGCGGAACTTCGCGTTCCAGGAGTGAACGAATTCATGCGGCAAAAGGTCCGCCATCAGCAGGCGCAGGTTGGGGTCGACCAGAGAACGCTCTTCCACCCGGCTGTCATCGGACTCATGATGTTCAAGGCCGAAGTGGGCGACGTGATCGCTAAGCGTGAGAAGGAAATGGTAGTCACGATAATGGCGCGTTCCGAAGAGGGCCCATGTCTGCGCCACGACGTTCGTATAATCGTCAACCAGCGTGGGGCTGATATCGAGAGCCGCCTCGCTATCCGCTGCGATATCCATTTCGTGGTGGATCGGCTCGCCCGGCGGCGTCACGTTCACCACGCGCAGGCATTGCCCGGCGATCACCGGCGAATCCACCAGACGGTTGAGCGCAACCGGCTTGAATTCGATTTCATTGCCGGATCGCCGTTCCACCGGCAGCGCCGTGCCGGAATTCCATCCCTCGGGCAGCCGCAGCGTGGGATGATAAATGATTTCCTGGGCGCGCGCGCCGCCAGGGTAGAGCAGGTTCTGGTTCCAACTGAGAACCAGGAGCTTATCTGTGGCCGAAGCGCCGGCGCTGAAGCCAGACGTAGCCGCGGGCTCAATGTAGTCAAGCTTCACGTCAAGACTGGTGGCCCCTTCTGGAACGGTCACGTGGAAAGCGAACATATCCAGCAGGTCGCGCCGCCAGCGGACAGGTTGCCCATTGGCCGAGAACTTGAGGCCCGTCAGGTTCAGGATAGGGCCGTCAGGGGCGTGCTCGCCCGGAATCCATTTGGGGTAGTAGAGGGTGAGGGGGCCAGGCTTAACCGGCATCACCATATGCGTGTGGATGATC
Source organism: Terriglobia bacterium (assembly GCA_050745325.1). Taxonomy (GTDB): domain Bacteria; phylum Acidobacteriota; class Terriglobia; order UBA7540; family UBA7540; genus RH2-MAG17b. The sequence continues at coordinate 1,142 of JBOGJY010000265.1, read as the reverse complement.
TTCATCGGCGCCTGCGTGGCGTCCACCGTCAATTGGATCACACCGCCGGTCTGCGCCGGCAAACATCGCGCGCCGGGCGCAATCGCCGCCGCGAGCGCCGCAACCAAAACCCACCCTTGCAAACGAAATGTTTTCATCATCTGGCTCCTTCATCCGCCTGCCGGGGAAACGTGTTGATTGCGCCGCCCCGTAGAGCAGGACCGAAGGGCAGGCCCCGGTGCGGAGCTTTGGATGTGTTACGGCTGTATTCCGTTAACCCAAACCCTGGTTTTGGCTGGATAAACACCACGCCCGAAGTCTGGAAAAATGCCCCTCGCAATGGTAAGCCTGCGGGAAAGTTCCGCAACCCAGCTTTAACTCAAAATGATACGCCCGCTCGTTCGCTGAATACAAACATTAGCTTGGGCTCGCTCAGGATAAGCGGGATCAAGACTTGGCTGCGTTCAATGCCCTCACGCGGGCCTGCGGGCTTGGGCGGTCGGTCCCGAGCGCAATCACAAAATAGCGTGCGCTCGAATCGCCAACGTTCAGAATCCCGTGCTCGACGTTTGACGCTACGTAGCCTACTCCACCTGGGCCGAGGTTTGTATTTTTGCCAGCCAGCGTCACCTGCACGGCGCCTTCCCTTACCAGAAAGATTTCTTCGTGCGTGTGATGATGAGGGGGATGGGGTCTCGCGCCCGGCGCGAGTTGTGTTTCGTGCAGCTCGATCTGAAAGCCGGAGTGCGTCAGGCCGTCGAGGACCGGCCAGGATTCGCTGCCTCCGTGACGATGAGCGGGAAGGTCTGCGAAGGGATACGCTTTGGCAGGAAGCGTTTCACTGCCAGCGGGAAAACCGGGAACAGCGGCAAACAGCGCAGGCAAAAGCAAGCATAGTTGTCTTCGTGAAAGTTCCATTCTAGTCCTCCAGCAAAGAGGTTACGGTTTTGATCCGCATGGCAGGATATCAGAAAAGAATCGCTCGCGCACATCCCACTCTGCGGGACAGATCCTTACCTTGCCTATGGAATTATAGTGGCTTTCGCAAGGTCGGGCGGCGAGTCAGGGTCTTATTGGGCGTTACATATTATAGTGACACCTATTATTGTAGCGGCGGCCTCTGGCCGCCGGTTTTTAATAGTTAAGGACCGGCGGCCAGAGGC
>JBOGJY010000264.1:0-7718 GCA_050745325.1 Terriglobia bacterium | reverse complement strand
GGCAAGAGATATCCGTCAACGCCATCACGCACAACTTCGGGCACGCCGCCGGTGCGCGAGCAGACACACGGCACACCGCAAGCCATCGCCTCCAGCGCCACCAAACCGAAGGACTCCATTTCGCTGGGTAAGAGAAGTAAGTCCGCGCAGTTGATCAGCTCGTGCACCTGGTTCTGCTTGCCCAGGAAGAGGACGTCATCCGCCAGACCTTTTTCGCGCGCCATCCACTCGGCTACCGTGCGGTCGGGACCGTCGCCGATCATCAGCAGCTTGGAGGGAACCTCGGGGCGCACAAGGCTGAAAATCTCCACCACGTCCGATACTCGCTTGACCGGCCGAAAGTTTGAAAGATGGACCAGCAGGCGCTCATCATCGCGGGCAAACGCACGCCGACGTGCAGCATCGGACGACGGCTGGAAGAGGTCACAGTTGACGAAGTTTGGAATCACTTCGACGGGCCGCCGGATGTGGAATTCCTCCCGCGTCATCCTTCCCAAGTATTCCGAGATCGCCGTGACGGCATCGCTTTCCTCAATGGAAAACTGGGTGATGGGAAGGTAAGAGCGGTCAGCGCCCACCAGTGTGATATCTGTGCCGTGCAGGGTGGTGACAAAGGGAAGCTTGCGGGAACTTGCCAGCATGGCCCGCGCCAGATAGGCGCTGACCGAGTGCGGGATGGCATAGTGCACGTGAAGAAGGTCGAGCGATTCGTTGACGGCCACGTTGCGCATTTGCGTGGCGAGGGCGAGCGTATAGGGCGGATGGTCGAAGAGGGGATAATTCATCATCTCGACTTCGTGAAAATGAATGCGCTCCGATGACGCGGACATCCGCACCGGCATCGCGTAGCTGATAAAGTGAATTTCGTGGCCGCGAGCCGCCAGCTCAAGCCCAAGCTCGGTGGCCACAACGCCGCTGCCGCCGTATGTTGGATAGCATGTGATCCCGATTTTCATGGGAAGTCCCCCTGCCTCTACTTATTGAGGTTTACATATTATTATAGTCGCGCCAAATGCTGTAGCGGCGGTCTGCGACCTCCGGTTTTTCGGCGCGCAGAGAGCGCCGCTACAGAGAAAGTTGTCACTATAATATGCAATCCTCAATAAACTTCGCTGCGATTGTCTCTGCGCTGTTTCAGTAGATGCGGTTGCGCCGCGGGGGATTCATGCGCGGGCAAGATCGCGCTGGCGGTTCAGAATTGAGCGGGGTTTGACCGTCCGTTGAAAAACCGGAGCCATGAAGCGGCCCGTAGCGCCGGCATCTTGCCGGCCAAGCCGCCGGGACGGCGGCGCTACGATGACAGCCCTTCGAAGTTTTCAACAAACCGTTAAGTTAAGAGGAGGTGGGTCCGGGCTTCTTGCTTGCCGTGGCTTTGGTGAGGATGGTAATTTCCTGCACCGTTCGCCGGCCGCCCTGCTGCTCATAAGTCACAAGAACGTTTGTGCCCGGCGTCAGAGCCGCCAGCTTGAGTTTGCGTCCCTCAATCGACGAAATTTTCACCTTCTTGCTGATGGGGAAAATAGCCGAATTGGTTCCATCCGCCGAGCCAACTTCAAGCACGTTGCTACGGCGGTCAATGATCTGGATTACCCCCGTGAAGGCGCCCTTTGTGGGACCGTTCGCCCCGATCTTCCCGAGCACCGGAAGCTTTTGACGGCCCATCTCCTGGGCCCCGGCGGGAAGAGGCGCAAGAAGTAAGAAGGCGAAGAGCGTGCAGGCAAACAAGTCCGCAAGGGCAGCAACTCGGCGCCATCCAGGACGATTCGCATTTACCCTCGATCTGGGCTTGCCCATTCGGCCTAACGGGCCCGTTAGCCCCGTCCAGTCCATTCGGCCCTTCCAGGGCATGATCCAACTTAATTCATGATCCATACTCATCACCGCTTTCCCCTCATAACAGATTGGGCCTCTTGTTTCTCTGCCCGCCTCGCCAATCCTCCAGCCCACAAAATGCTAAGTTGAGACGGCAGGGGTGTCAAGTACCTTCGTGGTACCCGGTGGCGCCAGCCTATGCTTCGAATCCAACAGCCTGGCCTAAGACGGCAACTCTCCATCATCATCCGTGGAGTAATTTCCGTTTCTCTCGCCTTTCGATTCAGACTCTTTGTGCATGTACCGGATGGCGCTCTTCATAATTAGGAGGTTCGGCTCGCCCGTCCGGTGGACTTTTATGCAGCTTTTATCGTACCACTCGATGACGCCGCGAATAACTTCATCCGTATTCAGGACAACCACCATGGCGGTACGCGCCTGCATCTGCTTGATGTAGTAAAAACTCTCGGCGTTCGTCTGATCGGGAGGAGTTGGTTTTTTGTTGCGCTGGGGACGCTGGCCCATCTGATCCTGAATCTCAGAAAGCGATGGGCGGATTAGTTTGCGATTCACTTCTTTAAACTCCTTTAGAACCCCACCCGGAGCGGGGCGAAGCGATGGGCCGCTTCAGAAGGAATGGTTGAGCTAAGACAGCCTCACCGTTAGATGAGGATCTGGCCGGGCAGGGGCTTTACGCGTACCTATGGAACCCGGATCAAGAAGCTCTGACAAAAAGTCTAACACGCCTATCACGGCTCCGCAATATTCTTGCAAACCTCTTGCGAATTGGATTGTTACACCGGGTGTCGCGCTGGTCCCACGCGGTGGCGCGCAAGCCCTGGATGAAAGGAAAATAATCTAAAGTTGCCTTCTCAGAATGTCGATGCTTCAAGACAGAGCACTCATATGCAGCAAGATGATAAGGAGGCTTCATGACGATAGCTAGCGTATCCCAAGTAGGTTTGGACTTGGCCTCTGCCGCAACCAGCGGCAAACCAGTCCAAAATAACCAGACCAAAACGAATGCCGCTGATCAGCAGGCCAAGACAAGCCGCGCTTCCCAAAATGTAAATGAAGGACAGGGAGCGCACGAAAACGGCCAAACCACGGAAACAACCCAGGCCGGCGGCTCACAACCCGGCGGCCAGATCAACACATACGCATAACCGCCAGCACAAGCAGCCTATACCTGCCTCTGCCAGCCGAAGCGATGAAGAATCGCGCCTTTACTCTGGCATTACTATAACTAACGCTCCATCCATCCCCAGGAACAGCCCCATAGTTCCCAGGCCGTACTGCTCGCCGGATGATTCGCTTGAGCCGATCTGTTGAGCCTCATTTTATTAGACGGTTTAAATTTGCCTTTTTTTTCAATCATCAATAGGCTTGGTTCCGTAAATTTTGCGGTTTTTCTCCCATCCTCTAAGAGACCCCCCTTTTCTAATCTTTCCTTTACTCAATGCCGGAAATGCCGCATCCCTGTGAAGAGCATTGCCAAGCCCAGCCGGTTGGCGGCGGCAATCACCTCACCATCGCGCACCGAACCGCCGGGCTGGACGATTGCCGTCGCGCCGGCCCGCGCCGCTTCTTCAACGCCGTCTGGAAATGGGAAATAGGCGTCTGAGGCCACCACCGTGCCCTTGAGGTCATGCTTCAACTCGCGGGCCTTGGTCGCGCCGAGGCGCACGGCGTCCACCCGGCTCATCTGCCCTGCGCCCACGCCCGCAAGCGCGCCATCCGCCGCATAGACAATGGCGTTCGACTTCACATGCTTCGCCACCCGCCATGCGAAAAGCAAAGCGCGCCGCTCCTCCTGCGAAGGCTCGCGGTCTGTGACACATTTCCAAGCCGTCTCATTCACTCCGCTTGGATCGGGCGTCTGCGCCAGCAGGCCGCCGCTGACGCTCTTAAGTTGCAAGCCGGGAGCGGTTTCAGACGGCGCGCCGGGCATTTCCATGAGGCGAAGGTTCTTTTTTCGTCCGAGGATTTCAACTGCCTGGGGATCGTATCCCGGCGCCGCGATGGCTTCGACAAAGAGCTTGGCCAGTTCTTCCGCGGTTGCGGCGTCTACTTCCCGGTTGAAGGCGATGACCGAGCCGAAGGCGGAGACAGGGTCGGCGGCAAGCGCCCGCAAGTAACTCTCCCGGAGTGTGTTTCCTGTGGCGGCGCCACAAGGATTCGTGTGCTTGATAATTGCCGTCGCGGGCTCAGGGAGCTCACCCGCCAACTGCCAGGAAGCGTCAAGGTCAACCAGATTATTGAAAGAAAGTTCTTTGCCCTGCAACTGCCGCGCCGCCGCAAGACCGTGGCCCGCCGCGGCCGGGTCCCGGTAAAACGCCGCGTTTTGATGCGGATTTTCACCGTAGCGCAGGTCCATGATCTTCGGGAAATTCAGCCGCAGCGTCGCGGGCAGTTCTCCTTCCCCTGCCCGTTTTTCGAGCTCGCTGGCGATGGCGGCATCATAGGCCGCCGTGCGGGCGAAGGCCTTGCGCGCCAGGCGCGCGCGCGTTTCCTTGGAAAGCGCCCCCGCATTCTTGCCAGCCTCTTCAAGGATCGCCGCGTAATCCGCAGGGTCCGTGACCACCGCCACATCCTCAAAATTCTTGGCGGCGGAGCGGATCATCGAAGGGCCGCCGATATCAATGTTCTCGATGATCTCATCCATCTCAACGCCGGGCCGGGCGGCGGTCTTCTCAAAGGGATAGAGATTGACGGCCACCAGGTCAATGGCGCTGATGCCGTGTTCCTCCACTTGTTTTTGGTGCTCTGCTTTTGAGCGGATCGCCAGAATCCCGCCGTGGACCCCCGGATGAAGCGTCTTCACGCGGCCGTCGAGCATTTCAGGAAAGCCTGTGAGATCAGCCACGTCGCGCACTTCAAGGCCCTCTTCACGAAGCAGCTTTGCCGTACCTCCCGTCGAAACGAGTTCAATACCCAGGGCCGCGAGTCCCTTGGCAAACCCGCCCACTCCCTGCTTGTCGCTGACACTAATCAGCGCGCGCTTAATCTTTTTCATTAAGACTCCGAAAGATGAGGTATCAATTTTGCAGCGAAAGAAAGAATTTTATCCGCTCTGCGGAAAAACAGGAAGGGAATTAAATGCAGCGAAAGTAGCGAGCTGCTTACTCGTCACTTTTCACTCGTCACTACCTTTACGGCGCGCAGCTTTACCTTGCCCGCTTCGACGCTCACGGTGAATTCGACCGTGTCACATTCGAGGGAACGCTTGATCTGGCGCGTCTTCTCGCGGATAAATACGGCAAAGCTTTCCGGGTCCATGCCTCCCTTGGGTTCACCGGCCTGCGCCCTGGCGCGGGCAATGGCGTCGCGGAGTTGGCCGGTTTTGAGGGGTTCGGCGTCAGGGTCGGACCACGAAACGCTGAACGGTTTTTCCGTCTGCTCTTTCTCTTTCGCCGCCGTTTCGCGGCGCGGTGCGGCGCCCTCTTCTCTGGCCTTCAACTTGCGACGCCATAGGTTCTTGTGGGAAAAATAGCTCTGCGCTAACTGGTTGAAGCGGTATCGCTGGCGAAACGTCATCTCAGAGATCCCGCCGCTGTATTTGTTGATCGTTCTCTCGACGCGGAAAATGAGGACGTTAGGAGGCCGGGGCATTCCTCCGCTGAAATACGTTTCGTATTCGATCTTCAAGCGGCGCAGGTTATCTGCGAGCTGCTCAAACTCCTCATCGACGGTCACGAAAAAACCTCACGGGAGACGCACTTGATGAATTATTGTTTCCGCGGTCCTGGTACGTCAACTACAAAGCAATAATGATGGCATGAACAGACGAGAGTAGGCGGGGAATCTAATGTCCAACAGAAGTTCGTTGCGGTATTCAGATACAAATTCGTCTCTTCGAATTCCCAGCACACGCCGTAAACCCTCATACGGCTCTGGCCAAGCGCCGCCGGCGCTCTTCCCATTCCCCGGTAGAAAACATTTTGGGTCCCACATCGATGAGGCGCGGAAGCATGTTGAACACCGTTACTGGACTCCAAGGGGCGCCCATGCGCGTCCTGAAGCCTTGTTGGTTCAGTGTGCTTGCCACCTTAGAGAGTGGGTAATCTTGAACGATCAGCTCCATCATGAGCATCAAGGCATGCATCTCAACCGGCTCTTCCTCCAAATGAAGGCAGTCGCCCGCCACGCGAAGGCCATAACTGACTTCTTCAAGCGATTCCTCCGCCAGCGGCTTTTCTCCTGCAAGTGGCCGCTGCCATTCAAGAGCAACAAGGATCCACCCCGCATCCTCTTTCTGCTTCAGATGGGCAGGCTCAAGCGGCCGCTTAACGAGTTCACGGATGCGTTCAACCTTTGCCATGCCGCCTCCTTTAGCCGATTCACCGGGCCATTAACCAGAGCTTTGCGGCCCGTCTGCGTCATTCATACCTGAGCGCCACCAGCGGGTCCACTTTCGCCGCCCGCCGCGCGGGAATGTAACATGCGAGCAACGCGACGCCTGCCAGCGCCAGCGAGACAATCACAAACGTGGCGGGATCGGCCGCCTGGACACCGTAAAGCAGCCGGGCCATGAGGCGTGTGAGGATCAAGGCCGCAACCACCCCTGCCGCCACGCCGTAGAGCGCCAGCGTCATTCCCTGCCTCACCACCCAGAACAGAACGTCGCGCTGCTGCGCCCCCAGCGCCATGCGAATGCCAATCTCATGCGTGCGCTGGCTGACGGAATAGGAGATCACGCCGTAGATGCCGATCGCTGCCAGCGTCAAAGCCAGGGCGGCGAAAATCACCATGAGCAACATGGTGAAGCGCTGCGCCGCGAGCGACGTGCGCACCAGATCGCTCATCGTCTGGACGCCGTCCACGGCCACGTCAGGGTCAATCGAATGGACCGTGCGCTTGACGGAAGCAAGAATGCTTAATGGAGCAGATGAGGTGCGCACGACGATGGTGAAGTTGAATACGCCAGCGGACTTATAGAACGGGTCAGGGATTTGCGCGGCGGGCATGTAAAAAGCATCATTGATCTTCCAATCGCTACCCTCTGCAGGTCCCCAGTGTTTGATGTGATGCACAATGCCCACAATCTCGCGCGGAGCGTCAGCGCCCGGAAACGGCAGGATAATGTGCTTACCCATCGGGTCCTGATGCGGAAACATCGTGCGCGCCATGGCGTCGTCAATCACGGCCACCTTCGGGGCGCTCAACGTATCCTGATCGGTGAAAAAGCGCCCGCGCAGCAGGCTAATGCCCATGGCGTGAAGATAACCGGGGCTGGCCAGATAGAACATCGCCTCTGGCATGTTCTGCGGTAGCGGCTTGGGCTGCTCCTCGATGTAGAACCCATTTTCGCTATCGTTCCGCATGGGCATATCGTCCGTCAGGCCAACCGCCTGAACGCCGGGCAGGGCGCGAAGCCGGTCCAAGAGGTTCTTGTAGAACGTGCGGTTGTTAGCGCCAATCGAGTAGCGGGCGGGGGGCAGCGAAACGTCAAAAATCAGCGAGCCGCGAGTTTCAAAGCCAGGGTTTACGTGGCCTAGACGCACTATGGTCTGCAGAGTAAGCCCCGCGCCGGTCAGGAGCACCAACGCCAATCCTAACTCCGCCACCACAAGGCCGTTCTGCAGGCGATGGCGTCCCCCGCTTGATCCGCGTCCGCCTTCCTTGAGGGTATCGTTCAAGTCCGGTTTCGCCGAGCGCAGCGCCGGAGCCAAACCAAAGAAGATGCCGGTTATAACCGAGACGCCCACCACAAAGAGAAGCACTCGCAGGTCCAGCCCCACGTTTTGCGAACGCGGCAGGTCGCCGGGCACGTACGCCAGCAGCAGCTTGGTTCCGGCGAACGCCAGAAGGATTCCGAGGCCCCCGCCCAAGAGCGCCAGCGAGACGCTTTCGGTGAGGAGTTGGCGCATCACGCGCAGCCATCCCGCGCCCAGCGCGGCGCGAAT
>JBOGJY010000263.1:0-12232 GCA_050745325.1 Terriglobia bacterium | reverse complement strand
AAAAATAAACACCGGCGGCCAGAGGCCGCCGCTACAACCGCAGTTGTCACATAGACTCTGTAGCCGCAGGCTTGTCCCGCCATAACTGTAACGAGGCTTCACCCAAGACCGGCGGGCCGCGGCGCCCCTCACCTGTCCCGCGACGCGGCGGAGAACGCTAACTTACCCCACAAGAGGAGAAACGCATGGCCGATGGAAAAGTATACAGCGGTGTTACAGAAAGCGGACTTCAATCGCTCCGGCAGAATTTACAGGAGATGGGAATCACAGCACCGGAGGGCAACAGCGGCACAATCACCTATCAGGGTGTGAAGCTCGCCATCGACTATGCCCCGGCGGACCAGAATCTCTCCATTCGGATTCTCGAAAAGCCGTCGTTTATTCCCGGAAGTCTGATCTGGCAGATGCTTGATGCGCGCGTGCAAAAGTGCATCGAAGGGTGACACGTGGTCATTAACGGGCGTCATCACGCGGCCGCCAGAAAGAAGGAACCCCTAAGGCGTGGTTTTATTCTGCCGGAGCGCCGCCTCACTCAGAGACGGCAGTGGGCTCGGGGGCTGGCGCAGCTTCGCTCACCACCAACTCCGGAATCTCAAAGCTGATCAGCGTGCCCTTGCCAGGCTGGCCATCGACCTTCAGTGAAAACTGCTCGCCGAAGAGCACGCGCAAGCGTTCGGTAACGTTGCGGATGCCGATACCGGCGCCGTAAATTTCCTGGCGGCGGCCCGGCGGAATGCCCACGCCGTCGTCTTCCACCTCAATCAGCAATCGATGGTCGTGGCGGCGGGCGCGGAGCGTGATCGAGCCGCCTCCAATCTTGGGCGCGAGCCCGTGACGGATGGCGTTCTCAACCAGCGGCTGAAGAATCATGCTGGGGACAACAACATCCTCCGCGCCCGGATCAATTTCTTTGACGATGCGGAGCTTTTCGCGGCCAAAGCGGACGACCTCAATATCGAGATAATCATCAATAAACTCGAGTTCCTCTTTGAGCGGCAGGAAGTGGGCTTGTACTTTCAAACGGCGCCGCAGGATGCGGGAAAGCTTCAGCAGAATACTGCGCGCGGTGTCCGGGTCAACCCTGATAAGCGACGAGATGGTGTTGAGAGTGTTAAACAGAAAGTGCGGGTTGATCTGGCTTACCAGCGCGTCCATACGCGCCTGCAGGAGCATCCGGTGCTGGTCTTCGAGCTTGCGCTCGATGCGCGTGCTGTTCCAGATTTTTACCGGCAGCCCGACGCCCACCAGCGTGGTGAGCACAATCAGGATGTCCGTCCACCAATGCGTGGACTCAAGGTAAAAGAGATTGGTCCCAACCAGCGGCCCAACGTCCAACCGTATCACCTCGAGCACCACCACCATCAGGGCAAAAAGCACCTGCCAGTCGAGCGCGGGTTGTTTGAAACGAAGTTTGATGGAGCGGTAAAGGCTAAGGTCGATAAAGGGGCTGAATTCCCAGATGCCTTCCTTATTCGGGCAGAGCCAGCGCGCCGAGCCCGCCACGAGGGCGTAGAGCGCGGCCATTGGCATGGCCAGAAATTCATGGCCAATCAGCGCCGCGGGCAAGCTCACCATAAAGCCTGTCATCAAGCCGACTACCGTGCCGCCCAGGAGCCCGCCGAGCACCGTGATCTCAAGGCTGAGGTCAGCGCCCTGATATTTGGCAAGGACGCGCGTGACCACGCCCAACGTGAAAGGAACGCCAAGAAAAAGGGCAAACTGCACCTTCTGCCGCGAGGTGCGCTGCTCAACGAAAAGAAGGCGCTTGAACTGTCCGAAGCGGGCAATGATGCTTGCGAGAGAGGCAATCACACCCAGCTTGATAAGCAGGGTGAGAAGAATGAGAGCCGTCGGCCGGCTTGCCGCAGGATGCATGGAGCTACCCGGTTGAAGCTAAGGCTAGTATTCTAGCTAAGGTGGAAGACGGCGCCCGGCGGTGAGGGGGCCGCCGCATCACCGGATGGCGCTGAGCGTCTCAAACGTCATCCCCCGCCTACAAAGTGTACCACCTCCAGGCGGTCACCACCTTCGACAGCCGTTGCTTCCCATTGGCTGCGCGGGACGATCTCGAAATTCCGCTCGACAGCCACGCGGTCCCCGGCAACCTTCAGCCAATCGAGCAATCCCGTGAGCGTAAGCCCTTCGGGGATCTCCCGCGATTCGCCGTTGAGATAAACCGTAATCAGTGAAGCCTCCCCAATACACGGCTGAGCCAGGCGCCCTTCCCCACGCCTATCTTTTCCACTCTTCCATCATCTTCACGAACTGATCGAATAGGTAAGCCGAGTCATGCGGGCCGGGCGACGCCTCAGGGTGGTACTGCACGCTGAACAGCGGCATGGTTTTGTGGCGTAGGCCTTCGAGCGTTTGATCGTTCAGGTTGCTGTGAGTAAAAACGACCTCGCTTGTCTTCAGCGAGTCCGGGTCTACCGAGAAACCATGATTCTGCGCCGTGATTTCTACTTTCCCGGTCTCAAGATTGAGAACAGGATGATTTCCGCCGTGATGGCCAAAAGGAAGTTTGTAAGTCTTCCCGCCGAGCGCCAGGCCGACGATCTGGTGCCCCAGGCAGATTCCAAACACCGGCGCGCGGCCCATTAAGTCGCGGACACACTGCGCGGCATACCGGAGCGGCTCAGGGTCGCCCGGTCCATTTGACAGAAACACGCCGTCGGGTTTCAACTCCAGAACTTCCTTCGCCTGGGTTTGCGCGGGAACCACCGTGACGCGGCAGCCTTCATCCACCAGCCGCCGGAGGATATTGTGCTTGATGCCGTAATCATAGGCCACCACGTGGAACCGCGGCGGCGCCGGCTTCAGGCCCATATGATAGAGGTCTTTTGAGGGCTCATTCCACGGGTAGCGGAATGCCGTAGTAACCTGGCTTGCGAGGTCAAGACCCGACATGGAAGGCGCGTTCTTCGCCTTCTCAACCAGGCTTGCCGCATCGAGACCCGCCAAAGAAATCACGCCGCGCATGGCCCCGTGACGGCGGAGATGGCGTACCAGAGCGCGCGTATCAATTCCAGAGATTGCGGGCACGCCAAACTTGGCGAGGAATTCCGGCGCGTCTTCCGCCGAACGCCAGTTGCTGGCGGTGTTGCTCAACTCGCGCACCACAAGACCTTCGGCGAAAGGGCGCACGGACTCGCTATCCAGAGGATTGGCGCCGTAGTTTCCAATGTGAGGATAGGTGAGGACCACGATCTGGCCCGCGTAGGACGGGTCCGTGAGGATTTCCTGGTAGCCGGAAAGGGAGGTATTGAAAACAACTTCCCCGAAACGTTCGGACCGCGCCCCGTGGCCGCGTCCGTGAAATACAACGCCATCTTCTAAGGCGAGAATCGCCTCCATAGATTTGTTCTCAGTTTGGCTACGCAAGATTGTAGCGGCGCTCAGAGTTTACCGCGCCGGGGTTACGGTCAAACAAGAGCCGGCGGTTACGGACCAAACTCGTCCAAATTACGTCCCGGATTTTTGGACGTGACTTGCGGCTTCGCGCCCAGCGAGGACGTTAAAATGTAAGTATTTCCCCGGAAAGCGATACGCTTTCCACACGGCAAGCGGCGCAGCCGCTGATTGCGCCACACCGTTCAGATCATTTAATTCAGCATTCCAATCTGGCTGAATGGCCAGTAAACGAACACCGCTTTGCCGTAAATATACTTGCGGGCTACGGTACCCCACTCGCGGCTGTCGTTCGAGTCGTCGCGGTGATCTCCCAGCACGAAATAGCGCCCGGCCGGAATATAAGTGCGCGGATAGTTATCGTGGTCGAGATAACCCGGGGGAACAAAAGACTCTTTCACGGCCCCGCCGTTGATGTACACTTTCCCGCCGCGAATTGCTATCCATTCGCCGGGCAGCCCCACTACCCGCTTGATATAAGATTTCGACGGGTCCAGAGGATAATGGAAAACAATTATGTCAAACCGGTGAATTGGTTCGAAGCGGTAAACAAACTTATTGATGAAGATTCTCTCGTGATTGTAAATCTCCGGCATCATGCTGGTGCCTTCCACCTGGACGGGCTGGTAGAAGAACACGATCACGATGAAGGCCAGAAGGAGCGAAAGAATCAGGTCACGCAGCCAGTAACGGCTGTCGAAGAATCGAGTGCGTTTTCCCGTTTCCCCGTTTACCATCACGACGTCAGGCGCAGACCCTTGCGCTTCCCATTGGGCAATTCATTTTATACCACGTCTTCCGGCGGCGCTGGCAGACTAATCCCCCTACCCGGCGCTATCCTTGGCGCTGTCGCCCGGGGCCCGTTTCAGAGGACTGTTTTCCACTCGCAGACTGGGGACAAGCGATTCAAGAAGGTTTCGCTGCTCCCGGTTCAGGCGAGTAGGGATAAGGACCTGAACTTTGATGTAGAGGTCACCGTGTGCGCGTTTTTCCACGCTGGGCAAGCCCAGCCCGCGGAGGCGGAAGAGCGTGTTGGGCTGGGTTCCCTCGGGGATGCGCAGTTTCTCATAGCCCTTGAGCGTGGGAGCTTTGATTTCGGCTCCCAGCGCCGCTTGAGTCAAAGAAATGGGAATGGTGCAATAGAGGTCGGTGCCTTGCCGCTCGAAGAAGGGGTGCTCTTTGACGCGAAGCACCACGTAAAGGTCACCCGCAGGGCCGCCGCGCGAGCCCGCTTCACCTTCGCCGCTTACGCGCAGCCTCATGCCGTCTTCCACTCCGGCGGGGATTTTAATGGAGAGAACGCGCTCTTCCCGCCGCCGCCCTTCACCGCGGCACACCGGACACGGCTCTTGAATCATCTGCCCTGTACCACGGCAGCGTGGGCACTCTTGAGAGAGCGTGAAAAATCCCTGCTGCCGGCGGATATGGCCCGCGCCCCCACACGTACCGCAAGTAACAGGATGGGTGCCACGCTTTGCCCCTCGGCCACTGCACTCGGGGCAGGACTCCATACGCGGAATCTTGATTTTCGTTTCGAGGCCCGTCGCAGCCTCGCCGAAGGAGATGTGCAAGTCGTAGCGAAGATCAGCCCCGCGCTCGGCGCCGTGCCTGCGGGCGCGCGAGTGGCCGAACACGTCACCCATGCCGAAGAGGTCTCCGAAGGTCCCAAAAATATCTCCGAAGTCCGCGAAAATGGTGGAAGAGAAATCCGGCTGCCCGCCGCCCGCGCCGCTCACTCCGGCGTGTCCGAAGCGGTCATACGCAGCCCGCTTTTGAGCGTCGGCGAGCACGCTGTAGGCTTCGGTAATTTCTTTGAACCGCTCCGTCGACTCTTCGTGGTTTTCCGGATTGCGGTCGGGGTGAAACTGCAACGCGAGCTTGCGGTAGGCGCTCTTGATGTCCTGGTCGGAGGCGTCGCGCCCAACGCCCAAAACCTCGTAGTAGTCTCGCTTAGAGCTCAAATTCCATCCCTCAAAAATGGTTGGTCAACGGCTGAATGAAGAGAGAAGAGACGAGGGACAAGCAAGGCGCCCGGACTCGTCTCTTGTCCCTTGTCACTCGTCCCTTGTCTCTGCTTCATCCAGCGGCTCCGCCTTCTTGCTATGCACCGCCACCTTCACAATCGCGGGGCGCAGCAGGCGGCTCTTCAGCTTGTAACCCCGCTGCAATTCCTCGACGATTTCCTGATCGCGGCGCTCGTCCGACTCCACCGTCTCAACCGCCTGATGGAGGTTAGGATCAAAGGTTTCGCCTTCCGCCTCAACCGCCTTGAGTCCCGCCCGCCCAAGCGTTTCAAGAAGCTGGCGGTGGATCAGATCCAAACCCTCGTAGACTTTAGCGGGAGTTTTGGGGTCACGGTGCTTCAAGGCGCGGTCGAACCCGTCGAGAGCGGGCAAAAGAGCGCGCATCAGGTCGGCGTTCGCGTGCTGAAGAAATTCTTCCTTCTCGCGCTGCGTCCGCTTGCGGAAATTTTCGAGCTCCGCCCGGGCGCGAAGCGCCAGGTCATAGAACTCTTGCTTTTCCGCCAGAAGTTTCTGATACGCCGCCGCGAGATCCTCCGGAGGTTTTGCACCCTCACCTTGTTTCGCTTCACCGGGCGCGGCGCCTTCTCCGTCCGGAGCCTGGGGTGTTTTCACTTTTTCCTTTTCGTTGTTTGCGTCCATTTGTTTTTAAAAGCGATGTCTGAAAGAGCCGGTTTATTCAGGCAGGTTTCCTTCTATTAGGTTGTAAAAAAATCAACAGCATCTCGCTTGGTGATGTCAATTGGCGCTGAGGAGGCGGCTGGTAACCTGGGCGATATACTCTACCGTCTTGATGGCGCGGTCATATTCCATCCTTGTAGGTCCAATGACTCCGAGCGCGCCCACCGGGCGGCGCCGGTAATGGTAGGGAGCCACAATAAACGTGCATTGGGTCATTTCAGAATTGGGATTCTCCCGGCCGATCAACACCTGCACGCCGCGGTGCGCGGCTTCGAGACAGGCGGTGAGTATCTTCACCACTTTGGCTTTCTCTTCAAGCGCCACGAGCAATTCCCTCACCTTGCCCGCATCCAGAAATTCCGGCTGATCGAGTATTCGCGCCGCGCCGCCCACGAAGAGCGGTCCAGGCTGCTCCTGCGCCAGCGCGCCCCAAGTAAAGAGCTTGGCAACATTGGTGAGAAGCTGATCGGACATTGCTTTCATCTCCTCCACCCGCTTCACCATCTCGAGCCGAATCGTGCGCAGCGACCAGCCGCGGAATTCATGGTTCAAAAAGTCGGCGGCGCGGTCAAGCTCCTGCTGATTGATTTCGTCTTCCAGCCGGAAAACTTTGTTTTCGATCAGGTCAGGCTTGGACACAACCACGGCAAGCACGCGCGCGTCGGGCAGCCGCACAAACTTGATGTGCTCGAGAAGCTTTTCTTCGAGCGATGGGCCTAGAACCAGGCCCAGATTGTTTGAAACCTCCGAGAGTAATAGCGAAATCCTTTCCATTAATTCGCCGGGTGACGCGCCTTCGAAGGAGAGGGTCTCCTCAATATACTTTTCAATTGCGGCGCCAAGGAAGGCAGGCTTGGTCAGCCGGTCAACATAGAACCGGTACGCCTTGTCCGCCGGGATTCTTCCCGCTGAAGTGTGCGGGTGGGTCAGGAAGCCCCCAACCTCAAGCTCCGCCATGACGTTACGGATGGTCGCCGGACTCAGTGACGGGTGAAATTGCCCGGCAACCGCCTTCGACCCCACCGGCTCACCCGTGGCCACGTACAGCCGCACCAGCACGGCCAGTATTTCCCGGTGCCTCGAGCCGAGTTCGTTTTCTTCCGCCATAATGAAGTCAACCCGCCGTCTTTCAAGCATTTAGGATAGGTTTCATTTTATCTGCTAGCGCCCTTACTGTCAAGAATCCTTCCAAATTGGTAGTGTCTCCGTTTGATGTAGAGGCGGCTTTATGCCGCCACAATATGGCGGGGTAAACCCGCCGCTACGCCCGAAACTGAGACACTACCGGCAAATATCGGCTGTCAGAGAAGCCCGGCCCGAAGGGGACTCTATCTCTTACTCTGCGATGGCGGCTCCGCATGGACAGCCTGTACAGGTTGTCCGGTGATCTCCTCTGGCGGCTCGCCGCTTGACATGGCCTGCGCAAGGATCAACTGGCGGGCTTCACCGCGCAGGCCGGGCCACCGCAATCCAAAGATGAGCGCGCCGCCCAGGCAGACGACGCCGCCAAGCATTACGGTATGAGGCGCGCCGATCCTATTGGCGACGGCGCCGGCAAAAAGCGCGCCGAAGGGGGCCATCCCCATCAGCATCATGGAGTAGAAGGCCATCACACGCCCGCGCAGCGCGTCCGGGACCATCGTCTGGATCAGCGTGTTTGAGCTTGCCATCTCGAGCATCATCGAAAAACCCACGGGTACCAGCAGCGCAACCGAAAGCATGAACGAGCGCGAGAACGAAAACACAATCATGCTGCCACCGAAGCCAAGCGCCGCATAGGTAATCCAGCGGCCCAGTCCTCTGATTTGCCGCTTCGCCGCAAGCGCGAGCGTACCCGCGAGCGCGCCTACGCCTGAGGCGCCCATCAGCCAGCCAAGTCCCTTCGCCCCGCTGTGAAGGACGCTTCCGGCAAAGATCGGCATGAGCACCGTATAGGGCATTCCCGTAATGCTGACCAGGCCCAGCAAGAGCAGCAAGGCGCGGATGGGGCCGGTGCTGCCCACGAACTGGAAGCCCTCCTTAATGCTTTCGACGCCAGAAAGCGCGCTCTTCAACCGCTCACGGGGGGCGAGAACGATGAGCAACAATCCGGTAATGACCGCAATGTAGCTAACCGCATTGGCGAAAAAGCACCAGCCCTCCCCAATCGTGGCCACCAGGATTCCCGCGATGGCGGGGCCGACAATGCGGGCGCTATTCACCATGGAGGAGTTCAGCGCAATGGCATTGATTAAATCCGGACTCTCAACCATCTCCACCACAAACGCCTGCCGGGCCGGCACGTCGAAGGCGTTCACCACTCCGAGGCACGCCGCAAGCGCCATGATCTCCCACACTCGAATGCGCCCGGCCAGCGTGATGGCAGCCAGGATGGCGGCCAGCGCCATCGCGGAAGATTGGGTGGTGATGACGATGCGGCGCCGGTTGTAGCGGTCCGCTACCATGCCGCCAACCGGCGCCAGAATAAAGACGGGAATCTGGCTGGCAAAGCCGACTACGCCGAGCAGAAGCGACGATCCGGTAAGCCGGTAAACCAGCCAGGCCTGCGCCACCGACTGCATCCAGGTGCCGACGAGGGAAATGATCTGGCCGCTAAAAAACAGCCGATAGTTGCGATATCGCAACGCCCGGAACATGGGCGGCCAGCGCGATTCGGTTGGGCGGGATTTTGCAGGCATGTTGAGGGAGAGTGTGACGTTGTTGAACCAGTATCATCGGCGCGCCCCAAGGTGGTAGCGCCCGGGCCCGGTGCCTTCAGGCGCTGGTCCGGGACCGGATCGCCTGGGTGGCGCGCAAGGCCGCGGCAGCCACGTCGCCGTTCCGGTCATGAGTGAGAGGTGCGAGGTGTGAGAGGCTCGATGCGTCGCCGGAATACATCAGCACCACGCAGAGCCGGCGGCGAATGGTGGCATTGCTGTCGTTAAGGTAGGAATAGACGGCATCGAGCAGGCTCTTCTGCCGGGTCAGCTCGATCAGGTAGCTTTGGGCCACGTCGCCGCGGGTGCGCGAGGTAAGCGTATCCACTAAATTCCGCAAGTGCTGCGTCTCTCCGATGGAAACCTGGGCGAAAAGAATCGCCAGCTTTACGCTCGCGTCCTTCTCGATCTTCATGCGTTTCTCGAGATTGGCCCCCGCCTTGGGGTCGCGCACCCTGGCCAGACCCTCAGCGGCAGAGGCCCGTTCATCCTTGTCCTGGCTCCAAAGCGCCTTGATGAAAACGGGATAAGACGCCGGATCGCCAATGAAAGCAAGTCCGTCGAGCGCCGCCTTTCGCGTATCGTTGTCTGTATCCGTCTGGTAGATTTCCTGCAGCTTGGGCACGGCGGATTTGGTCCTTAGAATTCCGGTGGAGATGCAGGCGGCGCGCCTCACGTCTTTGCTGGGAGAATCGAGAAGGTCCGTAATATCGGGCCCGGCGGAGACGTCCTTAATCTTCGAGAGCGCGTCGAGAGCATTAACCGCGAGCCCGGCATCCGGCGAATGAGCCGCCTTGACCAGCGCGGGAACGGCCGGCCGCGCGAGCAGGATGCCAAGACCGCGCGCCGCGTCGCGCGCTGCTTCGATCGAGCGCGTGTCTTCCATATCCGCTTCGAGCGCCGCGATGGTTCTGGGGTCCACCGCCATGCCCGGCCGGATGTGCGTTGTATCCGTCTGAAACCAGTTCATGGCGCCGTTGTAGCTCTTCTTCACCGCGCCCCGGAACCCGAGCGCCGGGATGTTGCCGGTATACCACCCGACGACCGCCTCAACCGCCAGCGTGCGGACGTCAGGGTCAGAGTCGCGCGTGGCGGAAACGAGGCCGTCGAGGGATTCGTTGGTGTGAAGCTTGGCCAGCGCCACGATGATCTCTTTCCGCACCTTGGAGCTGGGATCGTTGAGCGCGGCGGTAAGCGCAGGAGCCGTTGACGTGTCTCCTGAGTCCCCGATATCATGCACCGCCTTGGCCCGGATATTGGCATCCTGGCTCTTCAACTCATCGAGCAGCGGATTGGCGCTTTGCTGCGCGACCCCAGCGCCGCTAGCCAGCGAAACGATGAATGCAGCGAAAATAACGAATAGGGTGATGCGTCTCATAGGATGGCTGCCTCTCTGAATGATGCACACGCGCTCGCGGTGCGCCGTCTCGCACGCAATCGGTTTTATACGGTAGCTCCGCCGTCCCGGCGGCTTTTAGCCGGCGAAATCTTCGCGCTGTCACTGTACAGCCCGGCTAACTTCCACAATTTGAGCGTCTCCCATTTGTGAGGTATGGCGGTGGACCATTTTCCAGCGTCCACCGCTTCGGGCAAAAATATTAGTGGAGAGTTCCCGCGTGGTGACGAAATCACCTTCCACATCCGTGGTGATCTGTTCATAGACAGTCACCCACGCGGTGTCGCCCAGGACGCGCGCCTCGGGGGCGCCGGAAGAAATGCTCAGATGCGTGACGCCACGGAAAAGCAGCGCGAGGGCGGAGACGACATCTTTCCAACCTGTCGCGCGGGGCATATCCTGATGAAGAAATTGCACCCAGTCCTCGTGCAGCCAGACGGACTCGAGCTTGGCCCAGTCCTTCAACTGCAAGGCCTTGTAAAAAGCCTCGTTGGCTTTCAAGACCTGCTCTTGACCGGCTCTGGCATCTTCATTGTCGCGCATGGATCGTCAGGTCCCCCGCCTTCCCCGCTTCCGAGAGGGCATTATATATGATCTACCTTTTTAAAGGCAGAGTGCAAAGCCCCTTCTTCCGGTATGGGGTAGTGGGTTAGTTTGCGGTGTAGCGGCGGGTTTACCCCGCCATATTGTGGCGGCATGAAGCCGCCTCTACATCAGACTGACCCGTCACCTCGGTATGCTGATGCGGGAGTGCGGTCCGAAGTTCACGACTTAAGTCGTCGCACAACCCGCTCTCCGTCTGTATAGTAGGAACTGTTCAGGGGCCCGTCGTAAATACTTCTTTGCCCCAGGAGGAAAAGCATGGCCTACGTTATCGCCGAACCTTGCATCGGCACGAAAGATACTGCGTGCGTGGATGTTTGTCCGGTGGATTGCATCCACCCTCGCAAGGATGAGGGCAACTTCGCCGATTGCACGCAAATCTATATTGATCCCGCCGAGTGCATCGATTGCGGCGCTTGCGTTCCCGTCTGCCCCGTGACCGCCATCTTCCCGGTGGACGACCTTCCCGAAAAGTGGAAGGATTTTACCGACATCAACGCCAAGTATTACGTCCGTTAAGTTTCACCGCAGTGGCAGTGGCGGCGAAAGGCCGCCACTGGCCGCTATCTTCACGCCTTCCAAACTGCGTGCACAAAGAACTCGCGATTACCCTCAGCCCCTGGCAAAACACTTTCCATTGCCTCGACCACGCGGAAACCAGTCTCCTCAAGCTTCCGCGAGACTTTTTCCACGGCTTCTTGATGAAGCCGGGGGTCGCGCACGATCCCTCCCTTGCCGACCTTCCCCCGGCCTGCTTCAAATTGCGGCTTTACCAGGATCAAGGCTTCGGCCTGCGGGCGCAGGAGTGAAGGAATGGCGGGCAGAATAAGCGTGGCTGAAATAAAAGAGACGTCCACCGTCACCAGGTCCGCGCGCTCTCGAAGCTGCTCGAAGCGCAGGTGGCGCGCATTTGTCTTTTCCATCACGATGACGCGGGGGTCCTGGCGGAGCTTCCAATCCAACTGATTCGTGCCCGCGTCCACCGCAAACACTTTCGCCGCTCCGTGACCGAGCAGGCATTCGGTGAAGCCCCCGGTTGAGGCGCCAATATCCAGGCAGACCTTTCCATGCGGGCTGACCTTGAAGTGGCCTAACGCACCCTCAAGCTTCAATCCGGCGCGGCCTACGTAGGGCGACGTTCCGCTCAGGATTCGCAGGCCGGCGCCGCGCTCCGCCGGCGCGCCACACTTTTCGACTTTCTGATCGTCGACCAGCACCTTGCCGGCCAGGATCATCGCCTGCGCCTTTTCGCGCGAGGCAGCGATGCCGCGCTCAACCAGGAGCCGGTCCAGACGAATTCTCGAAGAGCTGGGCATGAAAAAAAGCGCAGTCTGGGATTGCAGGATGGAACTAAACAGGCGGACATAAATCCGCGACGGTTATTTGCTGTAGCGGCGGCCTCTGGCCGCCGGCCTTTACTATTTAAA
>JBOGJY010000262.1:0-9840 GCA_050745325.1 Terriglobia bacterium | reverse complement strand
AAGCCAGTTTCAAGAGGAAGTGAGTTCGGTTGGGGATCAGCTCCAGGCGCTCGAAAAATCGCGTTATCAGTTTTTTTATCACCCGGAGGATGCTGACGCCGGAGGAAAAACGCTGGAAAGTCTTCGCGGCGTGATTCCAGCCATCAGCCAAATTGCAAAGAATGTTGCGCAGTATGGAGGCGGCCCGGCTGCGGCGCCGCTGAAACAACCGCTTGATAATCTCTCCGGCTTGCGGGACAATCTCGCCTCTTATTTGGAAGCGCAGTTTCCTGGCAAATTTCCGCAGGCTCAGACCCCAGCGCCTGCCACATCCCAGCAGAGCCAGCCTGCAGCAGCGCCCGCCGGACAAACTGCTGTGCCGGCGGGGCAGGCCGCGCCTCCGGCTCAACCTCCTGTGACCGCAGCAAATCCTGTGAGCGCAGCGCGGGGAGCCAATCAACCTGCCCCGGCCGCCGCTCCGCAGGCGCCACCTTCTCAGCCTAGCCAGCCTATTGGGCAGCAAGCGGGGGCAGCTAACCAAGCCGCCCCATCTCAGGCGGCCACGGCTCCTGCTGCGGTTGCGGCGCCCAAGCCAGAGCAGGTCAAGGCGCTCTTGCGTAATGTGTACCTCACCGATGCGCGTGTGAGTGATTTACTGAGCCTGTTGCAGCCTGACAAGTGGAAGATATCCGATTCGGAGCGGGCGCTTTTCAACGAGCGCCTGCA
This sequence comes from Terriglobia bacterium, assembly GCA_050745325.1. Lineage (GTDB taxonomy): Bacteria > Acidobacteriota > Terriglobia > UBA7540 > UBA7540 > RH2-MAG17b. The sequence continues at coordinate 9,135 of JBOGJY010000262.1, read as the reverse complement.
GGCGGTCCAAAATCAGCTTACTGAGGTAGAGAAGTGGCGCTATCAATTCCTCTATCATATGGACAAGACGGACCTTGGCGCGAAGACCGTATCCGCCCTGGGCGATCTTGTGCCGGGAATTCTCGGAGTCAAAACGACCGTAGCCCAGTATCAAGGCCCGGCGGCCGGGGCGCAGTTTGCTCAAGCCGCCGGAGAGCTTGCCACTTCGCGGAATACGCTGGCGTCTTACGTGGCGTTTGCGGAAGCTCAAATTCAGAAAGAACTTACCGCGCCGCCCCAAGGATTGCCAGGACAGAAAGGGCTGGAAACGGAGCGCGTGAACGCCGCCCCCGCGCCGCCGCCTGTATCTTCGCTGGCTGTGGCGCCGCCTCCGCTGACCCCCGGCCAGGTGAAGTCCATTCTTTATAAGGTCTATATTTCGGAGTTTCGCATTCGAGACCTGCTGGGGCAGGAGCGGCCGGATCAATGGAAGGACGCCTCGCCGGCCGAGCGCACCATGGCGGCGGAAGCCCGCACGGCGCTGGTTTCCCGGTTGAATGAGCTGGAGAAGTGGCGGGTGTTGTTCAGTGACCACCCCGGAAATATGTACGACGCGTTTCAAACTTACCGCAGCGTGAACGCCCTTTTCCATCCTCTTCGGGTGTTCGGGCTTGAAGCCGGCAAGTATGAAAGCGCGGGCATGGCGAACGACTACAGCCAGCGTGAGACGGATATGGAAGCTCAATTGAACGGGATCATCCCCTATATCAGCTTTATCCTGAAAAACCAGGATCGCAATCTCGAGATGTTCCAGACCGATCTCTCAAGCTGTCAGAATCAATTGGGATACGCCATGCACAGCATGGTTCACTCCTCGCAGCCGATGAAGAATATTGTTCCTGTCTTCCAAGGCCGGCGGCGAAAGAAAAGCAAATCCAGCCCGGCGGAGAAAGGCGGCGCCGGAAAGCAATCCGCGACAGAGAAGCAGAAACGGTGACCGCACGGCTGGCGTTCATCTCTGCCTGCCTGGCCTGCTTGGCCTACCTGGCCGGCCTGGCCGGGGCGCGGGACTGCAAGTTTAATGCTAATAACCGTTTAGCGTCCTTGAGGACGGAGTAACCTGAACGGCTTTGCTATTGCGCGGCGCAGGCGTTCGGCTATGCTTGAATACTGGCCGTGCGAATGGCGCAGTTGGAGCCTCCCACGGTGCGCTATGTATATTCCACTTTGGCCTTTTTGGAGAGTTGATGATCTTGCAAGAAAAGCGCGCTGAAGGCGCGGTGATTCGCGCCCCGCGTTTTCCGGTTGAAATGTCCATACGTTTCCACGGCGCTCGTGAGCCGGTGTGGCGTGAAGGCTGGAGTGAAAATATAAGCCGTTCCGGCATCATGTTCCGGTGCGATCTCCAGATGGAAGCCGATGCAACGGTGGAGATGAGGTTCGTCCTCCCGGCGGAAACGCTGCTGGGCCGCCCTGGCGCCGAGGTTGAGTGCCACGGTTTGGTGGCGCGCGTGGAGCCTCCGGCGGGGGACCGGACTGAGACGAGGCTTGCCGTAACTATTGCAAACTATAGGTTCGTGCGCGAAAAGACGCGAGCCGAAGGCTTAGCCAAGGTCCGGCTATAACTGAGCCAACCCGGCTACGGTTTTGGGAAGAAGTTATTGGGCATCGAAATGCCCCTGCTTTAAACGCGAGGGGGAGAACCATCACGCAAGCGAGGGGATGAGCGGCCACTGCGCCGCAAGGTTGAGTTGTAGCATCTAACTTCACAGCTTTTTATTCCGGTTTTTTATATCAGGTCAGAGAGTAATGTCTAAATTATGAAAGGAAAACGACCATGTCTGTACGTTTACAGCAATTTAAGCAAGCGTTGATGTGTCTGGCAGTCCTCGCTATTATTTTATACGCTGCGGCGCCAAACGCCACGGCTGACGTCATATTCAGCAATTTTATAACTTCAGGAATTCCAGCCTCGGGCTTTGATACAAATCCAGCAGACTCATATTTTTTAAACCAGTCACCGTTTGGGGCCCCAGCTCCGGTTGACAACCCCACCTTCTGCGGCGAGGTCGTTTGTCCCGAGATCTTGGCGGTTCAGTTCACGCCCGCGAGCAATTATCTTTTTAGCCAAGCGCAGCTTGCTCTTGCATTGCAATCCGGAACCAACACGGTTGATATTTTTCTTGAGACGGACTCGAGCGGGCTTCCCGGCTCGATCCTATCGAGCTTTCAGGTAGATAACGCCCTGACCTCAACGCCGGGGGTCATTCAATTCGGCGCGTCAGCGCTCTTGACAGGATCGGCATCTCCTGAGCTTATGGCCGGCATGCCCTACTGGCTCGTCGCAAATCCTCCGGCGGCCGATACGGTTGCCTTGTGGAGCGTCAATTCGCTCTCGCCCCTCGACGTTTCCACCAATCCCGGCGACGTCGCGGGAGGCTGCAATCTGGGCCCTTCCAATTTTGCCATCAACCCAGCCCCGGGAAAGGCCAGCTCATGGCTCGCCGCGTCCTCCTGTCCCCGGCCTGCCTTTGAGATTGACGGATCTCCTTTTACGGGTCCGCCGCCATCCACTGTTCCTGAGCCGGGTTCAATCATGCTGTTAGGAAGTGGTCTCGCAGGTCTATTGATTTTTTGGAAGCGTGAGCGGGCGACTGCCGCGCACGAATGAGTGAGAAAGCGCGGCCTTGCCGCATTTAAGCTATTGCCTGGGTGCAGAAATAAACGGCGTTATCATTTGCCGGGAGGAAGGGCGGGGTTTTAGAGCCTGTGTGGCAACTGCGGTTGTAGCGGTGGCCGCTGGCCGCTGGTCTTTATTTTTCAAGTGATTCGGGGTGGCGCATACATCCCACCGTTTGGGATGTGTGCGGCCATCGAAAACCGCATACATGGCGCAAACCGCCATGTATGCGCCACCCGGATTCCATCTACCTATGATCTCAAATTCGTATTACTCCATCTCTTGGGTGGCCGGCAGATTGAATGCTGACTTGCCGGGAAACTCTGCGACGAGTCCCAGCTCCTCTTCAATTCTCAGCAACTGGTTGTACTTGGCCACGCGATCCGTCCGGCTGGCGGACCCAGTTTTGATCTGGCCGGTGCGAAGACCGACCACGAAGTCGGCGATAAAGGTGTCTTCGGTCTCTCCCGAGCGGTGGGAAACGACGGCTGTGTAGCCATGGCGATGGGCAAGTTCGATGGCAGCCATGGTTTCTGAAACGGTGCCAATCTGATTCAGCTTGATCAGAATGGAATTGGCGGCGCCTTGCTCGATGCCGTGTTCAAGCCGCTCGGTGTTGGTGACAAAGAGATCGTCGCCGACCAGTTGAACCTTCTCTCCAAGTTCCTTGGTTAAATCCTTCCAGCCTTCCCAGTCGTCCTGCGCCAGCCCGTCCTCGATCGAGATGATGGGATATTGCCGGACCCAATCCGCGTACAGCTTAATCATATCGTCAGCGGACTTCTTGGACTGGTCGGATTTGAAGAACACGTATTTCCCGCCGTTGTACATTTCGCTCGATGCGGGATCAAGGGCAATCACAATATCATTCCCGGCGGAGTAGCCGGCGCCATCGATCGCCTCCAGGATCAGCTCGATGGCTTCCTGGTTGGATTTAAGGCTCGGCGCAAAGCCACCTTCATCGCCTACTGAGGTCTGGTAGCCTTGTTCCTTCAGCACCTTCTTGAGCGTGTGGAATGTCTCGACGCCCATGCGCAGAGCGTGCGAAAAGCTCTCCGCGCCAACCGGCATAATCATGAATTCCTGAAAGTCCACGGTGTTATCGGCGTGAGCGCCGCCGTTCAGGATGTTCATCATGGGCACGGGTAGCCGGCGGGCTTGCAAGCCTCCGAGGTAACGGTAAAGCGGCATCCGGGCCGAGTTCGCCGCCGCGCGGCACACCGCCATGGAGACCGCCAGAATCGCGTTCGCGCCCAGCTTGCCTTTGTTGGGTGTGCCGTCGAGATCAATCAGAAACTTATCGATCTCGGATTGGTCGTTCGCGTCATGGCCGCCGAGCTCACGGGCGATCATTCCATTGACATTCTCGACGGCGTTCAGCGCCCCTTTTCCCAGATACCGCTGCTTATCTCCGTCCCGCAGCTCGATAGCCTCATGGTCGCCGGTTGAGGCGCCGGAGGGGACTGCGGCCCGCCCGAAAGCGCCGTCGCGCAGATGGATTTCCGCCTCCACCGTGGGATTGCCGCGGGAATCGAGGATTTCTCTTCCTACAATCAGATCAATTGCCGCCAAGTGTTTGCTCCTTTGGTCATGGGTTGAATCTCGAATTCTATCACAAGGCATGAGGGTGTAGTTTCGAATCGGTTGACCAGGGCGGCAGGAATACGCTGCGATACGCCGCCGCGCTGTGTTAGATCCTTGGGTTCCGCGACGTTGCGCCAAATAGGTTAAGTCTCTTTGCGCCAGCGGTTCCTGCTCCCCGCAGCGGAGTGTGTGATAACTACGGTTTGTAGCGGCAGCCTCTGGCCGCCTGTCTTCACTATTTAAAAACCGGCGGCCAGAGGCCGCCGCTACAGCGTCTCACCACTGCGCGGTGGCGCCACAACTCATTGGTCTGAGGTGAAGTCTCGCCAGATTCAAGGCTCAGCGCGGTTGGTTCTTTTTCCGCCGCTGCCGGGGCAAAGCCGGTATAATCCGGTCCGTCGTGGATAACCTCACGCATACGCTGACAGGGATTGCGCTCGCTCAAGCCGGACTTAAGCGCAAGACGCGCTTTGCCATGCTGGGTTTAATCATCGCGTCGAACCTTCCGGACGTAGATATCATCGCCGCATCCCGGGGCAGCCTGGCTTATCTGAAATACCACCGCGGCGCCACGCATTCATTAGTGGGGCTTACCGTCCTGGCGGCAATCCTCGCGGCGATTCTCTATGGGTTGGGCCGCCGCGCCGCCGCCAAGAAGAACGCGCCTCCCCTCAGCTTGAAGTGGCTCTTTCTGGTTTGTTGGATTGGCGCAGCGGTTCACGTCCTGATGGATTTCACCAACCAGTATGGTATTCGTCCGTTCTTGCCTTTCAGCGGGCGTTGGTACGCGCTGGATATCGTCCCCGTTATCGATATGTGGCTCCTGCTGGCGCTTTTATTGGGCTTGTGTGTTCCTGGCGTGCTGGGGCTGGTGACGGAGGAGGTGGGGGCAAGGAAGGGCAATGCAAAAGCAGTGCGTAACGGAGCGGTTTTTTGCTTGTGCGCTATCGTGGCGCTTTGGGGATTGCGCGGTTTGTCTCACCACCGGGTTCTGAACATGCTGGGCGCGCACACCTATGGAGAAGAAAATCCAGTTCGCTTGGACGCATTCCCTACGGCCTTGGATCCCTTTGACTGGCGGGGTGTTGTCGAGACCGATTCCGCCTATTATCTGCTGGAGGCCAGCGCCTTGGCCGGCGATGTGAGCGTTGAAGAAGCGGCCATGCTTCGGAAACCCCCTCCATCGCGCGCCCTTGATGTCGCCCAAAAGACGCCGGTGGCCACGGCCTTTCTCGAATTTGCCCGGCTCCCGTATGCCATCGTGTACGGGGATGAGGATGGCTTCCGTGTTTATATCCGCGACCTGCGGTTTGCCAGGCCCGAGACTCCGCATTGGAATTTTGTGGTTGAGATTGACCTGGATCAATCCTCGCGGGTAAAAAGGCAGAACTTCGAGTTCATCATGAGCAAGCCTGTATATTGAAGCAGGGGACGGCAGGTTCCAGCTTGCCACGGCGCATTGCCGCCGGTTCCCGCCATTATTGTTTTTCTTCAGGCGCTTCCAAACGCCGCTTGGCGTACCGGTAGGCCAGCACAACGGCTACGGTGGCGACCACCACTGCCAGCGATAACCAAACGAGGTTTTTGCGCAAATAGTCTTGCGCCGCGGCGCCATAATAGACTCCTACCCACGCTTCCAAGGCGAACCTGACGCCGCGCCCAATGAAAAGCGCCAGTATGAAACGGGAAAGGCGAATCTGCATGGCGCCGGCCATGATGGCGAATACTTTGAATGGAGTCGGCGGCGGCAAAAGAGAAGCGATCAGAATGGAGACGAAGTCGTTCCGTTCGATCCAGTGACGGACCCTGGTCTTTTCCGGCTGGGGCGTGCGGGGCGAGAGCAGGTTCCTGCCCTTGCGGGTGATGTAGTAAAGGGTAAGCGCGCCAAGCACAGAGCCTAACGTGCACAGCAGGGCGTAGAAAACCGCTTTTTGCGGATGTTTACTGGCAAGTCTAATCAGGAGAAGGTCATTGATGACGGGAAAAGCGAGGAATGATGAGTCAAGGTAAGAAATAGTGAAAAGCCCCCAGCCGCCATACCGGCTGAGAAGGTAGCCCAATCCACCAATCAGGATTTTCAGATGGGACAAGCGCCAAGCTCCGGTCCGTGGGACGGCTCATTGTAATCGGAAGGTTGCTCTTCCCGCTACCACGGCGGCGGATAAATTGTTCCGGCCTGGCCGCGATCGCTTGCAGCGGCGGATCGTGAACTCTTTTCGATGATTAGAAAAAACTTCGGGGATGCATCGCTGCATCCCCGAGTATTTGCTTCAGATTTTCTGAAGCGGACTATCTCTTTTTCTTAGCTTTTGCCTTCTTCTTTGCTGGCATTTTATTCTCCTCTCAAGTGATTCAAAAATATCCGCCAGCAAAACTGGCGGAGCGCGTATTCATCATCATGTATAGTGATTGCTCATCATCTTGTCAAGAGGAAAGTGAATGACGTTACTCGATTTCCGGAATTGTTTTAATCTTCCATTGCCGGGAAAAGTTATCCGGCGACCCGGAAGAGACGCGGCGATGCGCTCGAACAAGCATAAAGAGCGCCTGCCGTGCAACACCTGCGCTGTCTGAACGCATCCACTTATTAGCCATGCCGCCAAGAACGCACTTTCGGATTCTCGAAAGTTTTTTTTGCAAAGCGGATCGCTTCGTCATGATCCGGACGCTGATGATCGCCGGAATTTTGCTGGTCGTGACTCCGCCGGTCATCCTGTCGCAGCCGCCGCAGCGGCAAGCGCAGCCGCCAGTTCTGAAGGTCCAAACTGAAGTCGTTAACGTCTTCGCCGTTGTAACCGACAAGCACGGCCGCGCCATCCCCAATCTGACCCGGGATGATTTCCAGATAACCGATAACGGCGCTCCGCAGGAGATTCGCTATTTTTCCGTGGCGACCGACATCCCTTTAACCATGGGCATTCTGGTGGATACCAGCCCTAGCCAGCGGAATATTCTCCCGGTCGAGCAGCAACAAGCGACAGCTTTCCTGACGGAGGTCATGCGGCCCAAGGATCTTGCCTTTGTTCTTCACTTCGATTTAGCCGTTGAATTACTGCAGGATTTTACGCCTAACGTTCAGAGCCTCATACAGGCTATTGACGGGACGGAGATTAATGGCGGGGGGCAAGGTCCTCTGCCGGGCACGTTTCCTTCGGCGCAGGAAGGCTACACTCATCTTTATGACGCCGTTTGGCTGGCTTCGACCGACCCCAGCCTCATGCCGTCGCAGGTGGGGAGAAAAGTGCTCATTCTGCTGACCGATGGGATGGATGAGGGAAGCAAGGAAACACTGGGCTCCGCGATTGAGGCGGCGCAAAAGGCCGATGTCATCATTTACGCCATCAATATCGCGGACCCGCGAATGTATTCCACCTACAACGTGTACGGCGGGGGCTATAATGGCGAATCAATCCTGAAGAAAATGGCCCAGGAGACGGGCGGAGAATATCTTCGCGTGGGGCGGAGCAAGGATACCGCGGAGGCCTTCGAGGAGATCGAACGCCAGTTGCGGACTCAGTACCTGCTGGGTTATACGCCTACGGATCATATCCGTGACGGAAGCTACCATCGGATTCGCGTGCGTATGCGGGATAAAGACTATCGAGTTCAAGCACGGCAAGGATATTACGCGACCGCATCCAGCGAATAGCAGGAGTGCGTGGAAAGCCGCCTCGGTCAGATGCCGCGCCACGGAGCCAATGGCTTTGCTGTAACCTTTCCGCGCCTGCGACGGCCGGTAGCGGTGAATCCTTCCGCGCCTGATCCCCTCGTGTTCAAACAAACTGTAGTGCTTGTGACTGTCAAACGAGATATATTCTTTCATGCGCGGCTCCTTTTGATGTTCTCTCACCGCCAGCTTACGCCGGCGGATGGAATCGCGCTTTCGTATCTGTATTCTGAGCGCGGACGTAGAGAGCAACCCGGCCTGTTAACTTTTTCCTTAACCTGGTGGATAGAATCTTGTGATTAAGATTGCGCCTTCCATTCTTGCGGCTGATTTTATGCGCCTGGGCGAACAGGTTCAGGAGGCCGAAGCAGCGGGCGTTGATCGCGTGCAGATTGACGTGATGGACGGCCGCTTCGTCCCCGTTATTACTTTTGGAGCGGCTATCGTGAAGTCCCTTCGCCCCCTGACGCGTCTCAAGCTCGAGACGCACTTAATGGTTATGCCGCCAGAAGATTTCATCGATGCCATCGCGCAGGCGGGAGCTGACACGATCATTGTCCATCAGGAGGCGACGCCGCATCTCCATCGCGCCATCCAACACGTCCATTCTCTGGGCAAACAGGCTGGGGTGGCGATTAATCCGGCAACTCCAGCTTCGGCATTGACGGAGGTTCTGGCCCTGGTGGAACTTGTTCTGGTCATGACAGTCAACCCGGGCTTCGGCGGGCAGGAATTTATCGCTTCGACTCTCCCCAAAATCCGCCAGGTGCGCGGAATGATCGCAGAGCGCGGTCTTCATTGCGACTTGGAAGTTGACGGCGGCGTCAACCTGGAGACGGCTCCCCAGGCGGCCGCAGCGGGAGCTAACGTTATGGTCGCGGGCACGTCAGTCTACGGCCATCGGGCGGGCGCCGCGGCCGGCGTGCGGGAATTGCTTGAGGCTTGCCGGACCGTGCAGCAGGCCAGGCGCTAGAGTCTGCGTGACAACTGCGGTTGTAGCGGCGGCCTCTGGCCGCCGGTCTTTATTTTTCAAGTGATTCGGCGCTCCCTTCCTGCGTCAGGGTAGGCTCCGAGCGCCGCTATAACTCAGAAAGGGCAGTTGTCACACAGACTCACGATCCCGGAGTTTTGCCCCAAAAGTTTCGGCCAATACCCCTCACCCGGCTCGCCACCCTCTCCCCGAAGGAGTCTGTGTGATAACTCGGGAGAGTGAGGGATTGACAGG
>JBOGJY010000261.1:0-2466 GCA_050745325.1 Terriglobia bacterium | reverse complement strand
CAAGTAAACCGTATTTGAAAAACGCAAACGCTGGCCCGCGCGGGGCTGGCCGAGGTCCATTGCCAATTCCATGAGGGGCATTTCACCACCGGGCATACGTGCGCCTGTCAGGAGGAAAGGGAGGTATGTCTGAAATAGATAGCTGGGGGTGTTTAAACGCCTCGCGCCAGGCTTGCTTCGGGCGTGCGATGTTTCAATCTCGAATCCCAGGAGGAAGTTTTTAATGAATGCTCGAAAGATGATGAAAATTTTGGTGGCGGCGCTTCTGCTTTGCCTCAGCGCCGTTGCTCTCGAAGCTCAGGATTTCAATGTATTTGTAATGGGCGGTGGTTCATCGCTGTTTGACCGGCACAACTTCGACGTAACGTCCGGCCCGTTTGGCTCGACATACTCGACGGGAGGGCAATTTACCGTGGGAGCTCAAGTCCCGCTGATCAGCGTGGTCTCGCTCGAGGGGGCCTACGGTTGGGGGCAGAACAACCTTCGCCTCACTAATTTCGGCGACAACATTGAAACGGGGTACGGCGTGCACAATCAAAGGGCAAGCGGAGACCTTGTCCTACATTCTCCGGTTGGTCTTCTCGGCCTCAAACCTTACGTCAATGCCGGCCTCGAATTCGACCGGTTCACTCCCTTCGGAACAGCCACTGCCAATTTTCCGAATTTCTCACAAACCATTATCACCACGGGCAGCCCCGTTCTATCGCCGTCCAATAAAGTGGGCTTCAATTACGGCGGCGGCCTCGAATGGAAGCTGCTTCCGGTCGTTGGGTTGCGCCTCGACGTTCGAGACCACGTGACCGGAACACCCACCTTCGGCCTGCCAGAAGAAGCCAGCTCGAGCCCATTCTTCCCCGTCAAGGGCGCCGCGCACGACCTTGAGTATTCGGTGGGAATCGTTCTCCACTTTGGCAAATAACGATCACCTCGCTCACTGTGGCGCGGGAGCGCAATCCCGGCGCGCCCGCGCTGCTGTGTTTCGCGCAGTGAAAATACGTCACAGCGTGAAGCATTTTCAACGTATTAACTAAGTAATGAACACCGCGGGTATCCCGCGATGACCTATGTTTATCACATCATGGAACTGATTTTCCCTCTTCCAACTAGTTTAATAGCCGCGACGCCACTATGACGACTTAGTGGATACAACTGCCTAAGCCCCATTAATTCAGTCGTATTCACCGGCGCTGGCCCAGTTGAGATCTGTACGCGCCCCCACCGCGTACCCTATAACTTTGGATCGCTAATTGCATGAAGGGGGCGAAGGGGATGGGCTTTGATTTCGGGCGGCGGGGGGAAGCTGTTCCATGCCGCCCGCAAAGCCATCGCGGTTCGCCGCCTCCCACGGAACGCGGTATCGGCTTATGGCCCAGGCCGCCAGGAGAGAACGCCCAGGAGGAAAAACTTATGGACATGCGATTGAAAAATGGAAAGCGTGCAATTCGCCAATACCTTCGGACGGCGTACAGCGACGAGCGGCTGGTTTGGCTGCTGGCCCACGCGCGGGCTGGAAAGCTGATGTATCGATCCTGCTGCTGCTTCGTTGGCGTTGCCACGGCGGACCACTCCTTGCAGGTTAAGGCGGACGTCAATCTCCCTTTAGCGGCGCATTATCACCTGGCCAGAAGGTTCGTAGGAGCGCGCGAAGCCGAGCAAGCCTTCTGGGAGTCCGGTTATCGCGGCGAGTCGAGATCGGTAGAATCGAGCGACGACATCAGACGGCGGCGGTTGATTCCGATGATTCTTTCGGAGATGCGGCAGCGCGCCCGCGCTCGCGCCACGGGCGGTCAGCTCATGGAGTCTATTGAGGGACTGTCCGAAATCAGGTATGAATCGTAAGGGCTGGCAGAGCTTATCTGAAAGGCGCGAGCCTTTCAATTTTAGGGTGTGACACAGGAATTGGTAGGAGAGCCGTGCTGCTGCCAGCGCGAAGAATCTCGCAAACTCTCGAAAACACAAAAAAGCAGATTCTTCGCTTCGCTCAGAATGACAGAACCGGAACGTTTTTCAACAAACCGCGCAAGCCTTATGAAACCCTGGTAGTGTCTCAGTTTCGGGTGTAGAGGCGGGTTTACCCCGCCATATTGTGGCGGCATAAAGCCGCTACGCGTTTTTCGATAAACCGCTCAGGCCTTCTGAAACCCTCATCCGTGGCGCCCCACACGTTCCTTGCTGACAATAAATTGTAGTGACATCCGCCATTGTAGCGGCGGCGTCCCCGCCGCCGGGTTTCCGGCGTTCAAAGAACGCCGCGCCGAGGGTTCCTGCTCCCCGAAGGGGAGCAACAGAAATAGCCGTGGGTAAAACCCACGGTCACGAAAGGGGAGATGGCCACCGGCCCTGAAGGGGCCGTGTGAAAACGCCGGGAAGTCGCTGTAGCGGCGGCCTCTGGCCGCCGCTACAAAAAAACCTCCGGGGTTGCGGAGGAAGGATCGTGGTTCACGTTCCGTAGGTTCCACCCACGGC
>JBOGJY010000260.1:0-5725 GCA_050745325.1 Terriglobia bacterium | reverse complement strand
ACAAAACACAGGCGATCACGGCTTCGGTCAGGTTCGTTTCCGGTTTTCGCGTCAAAAAGCGCCGGTTTTTTAGGAGTAAAGACCGGCGGCCAGAGGCCGCCGCTACACAACGCAAGCAAGCTTGCGCACTCCAGACCTGGGCTGGTTTTTGGTGCACAGGGTTCTCTACTTGAATAGGGTTTAATCCTGCGGCGGTTTGTTGGAACCGTTAAAATGCCGCCATGACAGGAAATTTCACTAAACCGAACTACTGAAATACGGAGATCACGAGATGGCCGGCATAGATGTTCCTTTGACCAAGACCGGATTCGGCAGCACATCGCGCACCGACCGCTGGTGGGCGCCGTGGCTGACGGTGTTGCTGGTGCTTTCAGCCTTTGTCGCCTATGCCACCTGGGCGGCGTTCCAAGGCGTGCATTACCGCTTCGGGCCTTATCTTTCGCCCTTCTATTCCCCTGAATTATGGGGGAATCCGCTCACCGCCTGGATTGGCGGCAAGCCCGGCTGGTATCCGAGCTGGCTGATCTTTTCGCCCGCTTTTTTTATTCTTCCCTTTCCCGGCGGCTTTCGCGTGACTTGCTACTACTACCGCGGCGCCTATTACAAGTCCTTCTGGTCTGACCCGCCCTCGTGCACGGTGGGTGAGCCGCGTAAGACTTATTGGGGTGAGCGCACGCTTCCGCTCGTTTTGCAGAACGTTCACCGCTACTTCATGTATATCGCGCTGTTTTTCATTGCGGATCTGGCGCTCGATGCGTGGAACGGCTTCTGGTTTAACGGCCATTTTGGCGTGGGCGTGGGATCAATCGTGCTCCTCGTTGACGTGATCCTGCTCGGCGGATACACGTTTGGCTGCCACGCCATACGGCATCGCGTGGGCGGCGTGCTCGACCGGCTTTCCGGCTCCCGCCTGCGTAAGAAAACCTACGATTGCGTGAGCTGCCTCACCGGGCGCCACATGACGTGGGCGTGGTTCAGTTTGTGCTGGGTCGCGTTCACCGATTTCTACGTGCGGGCGTGTTCCATGGGCTTGATCAGAGATTGGAGAATATTCTAGTGGCGGAATACGAGACGTACCAGCACGACGTGCTCGTGATCGGGGCGGGAGGAGCGGGATTGCGCGCGGCGGTGGAAGCCTCGGCAGCCGGGGTTCGGGTGGGCGTAGTGACCAAGTCGCTGCTGGGCAAGGCGCATACGGTGATGGCCGAAGGCGGCATCGCGGCGTCGCTTGGCAACGTGGACGACCGCGACAATTGGAAGGTCCACTTTTCCGACACCATGCGCGGCGGGCAATACCTCAATAACCCGCGCATGGCCGAGCTGCACGCGCAAGAGGCGCCGGCCCGCGTCCGCGAGCTTGAGGCGTGGGGCGCCTTGTTCGACCGCACCCAAGATGGACGCATTTTGCAACGCAATTTTGGCGGGCATAAGTATCCGCGCCTCGCTCACGTGGGAGACCGCACCGGGCTTGAGATGATCCGCACACTGCAGGATCATGGCGTGCATCAAGGCATTGACGTGCACATGGAGTGCACCATCCTCACGCTCCTCAAGGACGGAGAAAGGGTGGCGGGCGCGTTCGGTTATGACCGCGAGCGTGGCCGCTTCAAACTGTTTCAGGCGAAAGCGGTGGTGCTGGCGACGGGCGGTATCGGGCGCGCCTTCAAGATCACCAGCAACAGTTGGGAGTACACCGGCGACGGCCATTCGCTCGCCTACCACGCCGGGGCCACGCTGATGGACATGGAATTCGTCCAGTTCCATCCGACGGGAATGGTGTGGCCGCCCAGCGTGCGCGGGATTCTGGTGACCGAGGGCGTGCGCGGCGAGGGCGGCGTGCTGAAGAATAAGGAAGGGCGCCGGTTCATGTTCGACGACATTCCGCCGCTCTACAAAGACCAGACCGCCGGCAGTCCCGAAGAAGGCTGGCGTTATACGCAGGGCGATAAGAACGCCAAGCGCCCCCCTGAGCTGCTCACCCGCGATCACGTGGCGCGCTGCATCGTGCGCGAAGTGCGCGAGGGCCGCGGCAGCCCGCACGGCGGCGTCTTCCTGGATATCGCCTGGATCAAGGAAAAGCTGCCCCATGCGGCGGAGCATATCAAGAAGAAGCTGCCGAGCATGTACCACCAATTCAAGCAGCTTGCGGATATTGATATTACGGAAGAGCCGATGGAAGTCGGACCCACCACGCACTACGTCATGGGCGGCGTGCGCGTCGATGCGGATACGCAAATGTCCGGCGTGCCAGGTCTGTTTGCGGCGGGCGAGTGCGCCGCCGGCTTGCACGGCGCGAACCGCTTGGGCGGCAACTCGCTTTCGGACCTGCTAGTGTTTGGCAAGCGGGCCGGTGAATACGCGGCAAAATTCGCCAAGGAAAATGCCGCCGCGAAAATCAACCTGGACGAAGTGGAAACCGCTGCCCGCGAGGCGCTCGAACCGTTTGACCGCACGCCGGGCGAAGGGCCGTATCAGATACAGCGCGAACTGCAACAGTTGATGCAGGACCTCGCAGGAATCGTCCGGCGCGAAGAAGAGTTGCTCCAGGCGCTCGAAGCGATCCAAAAACTGCGGGCGCGCGCGCAAAAAGTCTCGGTGGAGGGAAACCGGGAGTATAACCCCGGCTGGCACACGGCTTGCGATTTGCGCCATCTGCTCATCGTCTCTGAAGCCGTGGCGCGCGCCGCACTCGAGCGCAAAGAAAGCCGTGGAGCGCATTTCCGCGATGACTTTCCCGCCAAAGACGAGGCTCTCGGCAAGGTGAACCTCCTGGTGAAGCAAGGCGCGGGCGGCGAGATGCAAATCGAGCGCGCGCCGGCGCCGGAGATGCCCGCGGAGCTGAAACAAATTATCGAGGAGATGAAGTGATGGCGAGCGCGACGTTCCGCATCTGGCGCGGCGATAAAAACGGCGGTGGGTTCAAGGACTACACCACCGAGATCGCTCCCGGCATGGTGGTGCTCGATGCGATCCATGAGATTCAAGCGGCGCAGGCGAACGACCTTGCCGTGCGCTGGAACTGCAAGGCGGGAAAGTGCGGCTCCTGCTCGGCGGAAATCAACGGGATGCCGAAACTCATGTGTATGACTCGTCTCAACACGCTGCCTCTCGATAAACCCGTCAGCGTTGAGCCGATGCGGTCTTTCCCCCTGGTCAAAGACCTTGCCACCGACGTTTCCTGGAACTTCCGCGTGAAGGAAGGCGTCAAGCCGTTCCGGCCGCGCAAACCGGACGCGCCCGACGGCTCCTGGCGCATGGCGCAGGCGGATGTGGATCGCGTGCAGGAATTCCGCAAGTGCATCGAGTGCTTCCTGTGCCAGGATGTCTGCCACGTCCTGCGCAATCATCACCTGCACGATCGCTTCGCCGGCCCGCGCTACTTTGTCTACGCCGCCGCCCTCGAAATGCAGCCGCTCGACGATGAAAACCGCATTGCCGATGTGCGCGGCGCCATGGGCATCGGCTACTGCAACATCACCAAGTGCTGCACCAAGGTTTGCCCCGAGGGAATACACATCACCGATAACGCGATTATTCCGCTGAAAGAGCGCGTGGTGGATGAGTTTTACGACCCGCTCACAAAGTTGTTCAGAGTATTCCGTTCGTGACCGTTTGTGGTTGCTGGTGAGATGATTGAATTCCCGCAGCGTCTTGCGGATTAGCTCCGGCGGCTGGTGCGGCTAAGGTAGGGCGGGGCAACGCGGACCAGCGCATTCTGTGGCATTACATCGGAACCGGCGGGCCGGGTTAGAAATTCTCTCTGCGCGTACTCCACAAAGGCCTTCATCTCGCGCTCCATCTCGGCCATGCGTTTGCGCATGTTGAGAATGATCTCGATGCCCGCCAGGTTCACGCCCATTTCGCGCGTGAGTTTGAGGATGACTTCAAGCTGTTCGAGATCTTCCTCGGTGTAAAGGCGGGTATTGCCATCGCTGCGCGAGGGCGCGAGCAGCCCTTCGCGCTCGTAGAGGCGCAGGGTCTGCGGGTGGAGGCCGTACATCTCCGCCACCGCGCTGATCATGTATCCGGCCTTGCTACGTGTTTTTCTACCTCGTTTGGCCACGGCAATTACAGGTGTCAGAATATTGAATCATCGGGTCATTGATCCATTGAGTCATTGAAAAAATGAATCAATGAACCAATCGCTGCCTACTGCCTATTGCTTTCCGCTTTCATACTGATCCGCGGGTCTTCGGGATTCAGGCGTGCGAGCTCGCGCAGGATTTCTTTGGTTCTTTCGTCCGCCACGCGCGGAACTACCACCTGCACTTCAATGAATTCGTCGCCGCGCAGCGCGGCTTCCCGCAGCGAAGGCGCCCCTTTACCGCGCAGCCTTAGCGTTTGGCCGCTCTGCGTCCCCGGAGGAATCCGGATTGTGCTTGGGCCGTCCAGCGTGGGCACATCCACCTTCGCTCCCAGCGCCGCCTCGGTGACCGTCACCGGAACTTTGACGTAAATATTGTCGCCCTTGCGCTCGAACAGGGGATGGCGCTCAACCTCGGTGACAATATACAAATCGCCGCGCGGGCCGCCGCCAGCGCCCGCGTTGCCCTTGCCGGGCACGCGCACGCGCGAGCCCGTATCAACGCCCGCCGGAATGCGCACCTCAAAGCTCTCAGGCTTTTTGATCAGGCCCGCGCCGTGGCACACGGGGCAGCGCGGCCGCTGGCGGCCCGTGCCGCCGCAATCGGGGCAAGGGCCGGAGAAGCGCATCGCGCCCGCTTGCCGCTGAAGTTTTCCGGTCCCATTACAGGTTGGGCAGGTGATCGCAGGGCCGCTGGTGACGCCTGTCCCGTGGCACGTGGAACACACTTCCTTGAGCGCCACCGTTAGGCGCATCTGCGTGCCCCGGATGGCATCCCAGAAACGCAAGTGGACGTGATGCTCAATATCAGCGCCACGCCGCGGGCCTTCCTGTTCGTGATCTTCGCCGCGCGAGAAAATCTGGGAAAAAATATCGCGGAAAGAGCCGCCGAAGCCTCCCGGCTGCTTCGCTTCTTCCTGCGACCCAAAATTTGAAAAATCAAAGCCCGAAAAATCAAATCCCGGCTCCGCCGCATTCTGCGCGTACTGCGCCTGCGCCGCGGAACTAAATCCATCCGGCGGGATATTCTCCGCATAAAAGCCGTGCTTGTCGTAAACCTTGCGCTTCTTCTCGTCGCTCAGGATTTCATTGGCTTCGGAAATTTCCTTGAACTTTTCCTCAGCAGCTTTATCGCCTGGATTGAGATCGGGGTGATATTTACGCGCCAGCCGCCGGAAAGCCTTGCGAATTGCCTCAGGCTTAGCTTTGCGGTCGACTCCCAGGGTCGCGTAATAGTCTTTTTGGGCACCGACTGGCATAGGTTATTGAATAATCCCGCTGGCCCGAATCAGTTCTTGCTGAGCGCAGGAATCACGTTCAGATGGTCGGGGCAACGCGATCCCATCCACGCCTCGAGATGACGGCGGATCTCGAGCGCCATCGGATGGTTGATCTGCGGTTTTTCCAACTGTACGTTGACCAACTGCTTCCAGTGGCAATGCGGGCACTCCACTCCCACCTGTGCAAAGTGCGCTACCGGCGTGGTTCTCGTTTCGATCGCGTTCCCCATGGGGTCACCTCTTTTGGATTCTCGACGTAGAGGCGGGTTTACCCCGCCACACTCCAGTCATGAGAACTGTGACGGGCAGCGTAAAGCCGCCTCTACCTCTCTTAACGACTTGTCAGTCCTTCTTCTTTTCG
>JBOGJY010000259.1:0-1477 GCA_050745325.1 Terriglobia bacterium | reverse complement strand
TCTACTCGATGGACGTTCGCAAGCCCCTGCAACCGGTAGTTCGCGATCTGCTTATTTCCACGCACGGCGGCGGCATCTGGGGACGAGGCGGGCCGGTGCTCGGTCTCGATCATCGTATTTTCACCGCAGACGGCGACGGACTGTTTGACCCCTCCCAGGGGGAATACGCCAGCAGCGTCGTGGCGGCAAGCCAGCGCGGCCTGAACGTGGCCGATTACTTCACCCCAGACAATTACGATTACCTCACGCGGTTTGATCTGGACTTTGGCTCGGGCAGCGCCGTCTGGTTTGCCTATAAGAATTACAACCTGATCTGCGTGGGCGGCAAAGAAGGCGTGCTTTACATGCTCGATGCGGACGCGCTAGGCAGCAAGGACCATCACACACCACTCTTCGCCACGCCGCGCCTGGCCAACGACGAGGTAACATTTGAGGGAGAAGGAATCTGGGGCGCGCCTTCCGAGTGGACCGATGCGCCAAGAGGAGAGACCTGGATCTATGTTCCCATCTCGGGACCGGTGGCGAAGGACGCTCCTCATTTCCCAATTGAGAACGGCGAGCACCCGCACGGGGCGATCGCGGCATTTAAAGTTGTTCTCGATACGGCATCTCGAAGGCCCGTTCTGCAGCCGGCATGGATTTCGTCTGATTTCGACCTGCCTGATCCGGTAGCGATCGCCAACGGTGTTGTCTTCGCCCTATCCACGGGCGAGAACTCGAACCAGGTAGTTCCGCGCGCCGCGGTCATCGACAAGGGGTATCACGGCCTGCTCTCCGTGTCACAACGCCTGCAGAACACGACGCACGCGATCCTCTATGCCCTCGACGCCCGTACCGGCAAAGAGCTTTACAACAGCGGTACCCTGATCACTGCATGGACCCACTTCAGCGGCCTTGCCGTCGCGGAGGGGCGCATCTACGCCGTGGATCACGACTCGAACGTCTACTGCTTTGGGCTCAAACAGCAGCCGAAATAGCCGCCGAGGGGCCGGCCTGGAGCGGAGGGCTCGCGTTTTAGCCCAGCGGCTCTTTCGTTCAGCAGCCGATAAACCGCGGCTTTCGCAGCGAACGCTGCGCTACAATTTCAAAAACCAGGCGGAAGGAGCAGGCATCATGGCAAACCTGACACGGCGGGATCTTATCGGCTCCTGCCTCAGCAGTCTTGGTGCGCTCGCGCTGGCCGGCCGGAAGGCGTCTGCCCTTCCGGCCGACCCACGACTGGCGGCGGGCGGCGGCAGGGCGCCGTCCTCGCGTTTCGGCGGGATTCAAATCGGCTGTATGACCTGGAGCTTTCGCGAGCAGCCCATCTCCGAGGCGCTGCGGAACATTGCGAAGATCGGATTCTCCAGTGTTGAGCTTTGGAGCGGCCACCTTGACCCGTTCAAGTCCAGTGACGAGGAGATCGTCGCCTGGAGAAAGCGCTTCGCGGCTGCGGGCGTGAAGATTACATCATATTTTGTGACCTTCGATGAAAAAG
>JBOGJY010000258.1:0-3183 GCA_050745325.1 Terriglobia bacterium | reverse complement strand
GTCTGCGACCGCCGGTCTTTACTATTAAAAACCGGCGGCCAGAGGCCGCCGCTACAACTGCCTGTGTTAACATGGACCGCGATGAGGCGGGCCGCGATCATGCGGGATTGGTTCGAAGTGGAGGTCTAAGAATGTCCATTTTGAAGCGGCGGGCGTTTCTAAAAGGCGCTGTCGTATTACCTGCGCTCGATGTTGCCGCCCGGCTGGGAGCGGCTGAAGGAACTGAAGCGCCGGATTCTTCCCGTGAAAACAGCGCGCGATCCACGGAAAAACAAGCGGGCCGCGCTTATCGCATCCCCAACGAATACGCGCTGTTCTTGCCGGGCGAACGGGAGGCTTTGCGGAATCCTCCCCGCGTGCGCAGATTTGAAGCAGGCGGGGTTAAGGCCCAGCGCGGCTCCGGAACAGAAAGCATAAAAGTTGGCGGCTCGACCGGCGGTTGGAAGATGCTGGCCATTCTGCCTTGGCTCAATGGCATCCCAACGGCCGTGTTTGAAAAGCATGTAACGCACCAGGGGGCCGTTTCCTACGTCACGGTGGAAGGCGAAATCGCTCATATTCCCAAACGCATCGGAGACTTGTCCCAAATAAAACCACGGCCCGTTAACGCGCCGCCCGGCGTGAAATTTGAACGCCCCGCGCGTTACATTCCGGGCCCGGACAAGTTGGGCAATTACATTCTGAATCTCGACGAAGATCCCTGCTACGAGAACCTCGCCGCGCTCGGGCCGGAATTTACCGGATGGACGCTGGTGGCGAACGAAGAGGCGGGGCCGGAGAAATCTTTGTGGCTTGAGGCGGACGGCAAATCGCGCCAACTCGGGAGCAATCCTCAATCCCTGTGGGCGCCGGACCTTACAGGAAGGCTCTTCGATCCGTCACGGCTCCTGCCCGGCGAGTACCAGTATGACTACGTTCCTGGTTACAGCAAGCGCACCATGTTGGGTGGATTCCTGCCGGCGGCGGATATTGGCGTGTGGAATCCCACCTATCGCGTGGGCTATGAAGTGATGGTACTCCTGCCCCCGGGCAAAGATGCGCGGCCGCTGGGGCGGGTGCGGGCCATGCGGCTGCCAGATGAAAACATGCCGTCATCCGGAGACCCGCAGGAACCTGCCTTTCAAGACCGTTATTGGAATGGCTCGCCCGAAGAATTTTATTCCGCCCTTGCCGGACTCTGGAACCACTGGCGCGACTTCTTCGATCAGAAAATGCAGGTGGAGATTCCCGATGATTGGCTGCTCGACGCGGCCCGCGCCGGAATCGTCATGAGCCGCTGCAGTTA
The DNA here is from genome assembly GCA_050745325.1 of Terriglobia bacterium. GTDB lineage: Bacteria > Acidobacteriota > Terriglobia > UBA7540 > UBA7540 > RH2-MAG17b. The sequence continues at coordinate 1,898 of JBOGJY010000258.1, read as the reverse complement.
TCGCGGACTGAATCCAACTTATCAAATCGGTGAGGGAGCTTACACCAAAATCCCGGAGCGCAGCCACGCTCTTTTTCCGGTGGCGCATTACGAATTCATCTGGGCGCAGCAGTTGTGGAACCTGGCCGAAAAGGCCGAGCCTTATTTCGAGCATTACCTTGAGAACTATATTCTGCCGGACGGCAATTTCCTGTACAACACGCAGGACCAGGTGGAAGCCCCACTCAATGCGGGGGTGTTTCTGGAAAACTCGGCCCGCGCCTATGACTACACGCATGACTTTGCGGCGCTCAAAAGGCGCCTTCCCACGCTGCGGAGTATGGCTGACTTTGTCGTTCGGCGCTACCAATATTCGAAGCAGACGTATTCGCCGGACGACCCGCGGCACGGCTTGATCTGGGGTTCGCCTGAAGCGGACAATGGCGATCCCAACGACGACGCCCCGGAATCCCACCCTTACTATTATCAGAACGCCTCATGGACGTGGCGTGGCCTGCGCGAACACGCCCGCTGTCTGGCGCTCGCCGCAAAAGAAAACCAGGACGGGGCATTGCTCCAGGAATCCACCAAGATCGCGTCCCTCGTCACGGAAATGCGGGCTGACATTGAGCGATCTCTAGCTAAAACGCTGGCGGCGCGAAACCCGGAGATGAAGAACGCCGGCATCACGCCCTTTACGCCTTCTGATATTCACCGGCAGCCGTCTGAACTCACCAGCTACGAGAATCACCGCTACATGATGGATTGGTGGACCAGCGACTGGGGAGACCCCGCGCTGGACGAAGGCCACTTCAAGCACCGCCTTATTGCGGGCGAGCAGATTCTGGGACTGAATACGGACGGCGCTTCTCCCCGCACATCCAACTTCATGGCTCACGGCACACTCGCCGGGGAAATCCGGCAGGATGATTACCGGCAATTTCTGCTCACCCTTTACGGGCTTTGCTGTTACACCATGGATTGCGGCAGCCGGTATTCGCCCGAGGACGCGCTGCTGCCCGGCGGCTACCCTGGAGAAGGAAGCCCCTACGGATGGTCAGCCGTGGTGAATAGCGTGTTGCAGCCGGCCCTGGGACTTCGTTGGCTGCTTTGCTACGAAGAGCACGATCGTGACGTTGTGCGCTTGCAGAAGGCTGCGCCCAGGCATTGGTTTGCGCCGGGGCAGACGATCCGGGTAAACCATTGCCCTACGCGCTTTGGCCCCGTGAGTTGGACTACCGAAGCCCTCGCCGGAGAGTCTGGCCCGGAGGGCAGCGGAGCGGGGCGGCCCCGGTGGCGCATGGAAATCCAATTCAGCCAGCCGTTCGCGGCGGACTTGATCGCGCACATTCATCCACCCGACGGCCGGCCCTTGCGTAGCGCCTCGATGGGGCAGTTACAAAGTGACCGCGTGACGCTGACTGCGGCGCTGCTGGCGGGCAAGACGAAGGTGGAGCTTGAAATTAGCTGATAGGCCGCCAAATGGACAACAATTCCCTCCTTCGCCGGGTTGGCGCAGACCTTCATGTCTGCGTGACAACTGCGGTTGTAGCGGCGGCGTCCCCGCCGCCGGTTTTAATAGTAAAGACCGGCGGCCAGAGGCCGCCGCTACAAATAACGATCCTATGCGCCCTTAAACCGTTGTGAAAATAAAGTGTCTCATTTGTCTCAAAGTTCTCAGAGTGGCCTGATAGGCTAAATGAGAGCCTTGTAGATTCTCTCTTGAATTTCAAGAGATTTTTATATTCATGCTGCTGCGCCTGAGGTCGAGGGTGAATCGGCCTGAATGGGCAGACGAAAGACCTTCGAACCGTCGTAGAGCTGATGATGTTTAAACATACCGAAGATGGCGTGCAGAAGCTTGCGCATGACCGCGACCAGGGCTTGCATTTTAAATTTGCCTTGGGCCAACAGATGCT
>JBOGJY010000257.1:0-15817 GCA_050745325.1 Terriglobia bacterium | reverse complement strand
AAGTTATTGAAAACAAAGAGTCGGAACCGGAACGAACCGGAACGAACCGGACTCTAATGATTGTAAAATCGCTGCAATCGACTGAATATGAAGGGGATAGCCGGATTGATCCGGTACAATGAGGCATATTGCACAAAATAAAGGTGATTACGGCTTCAGTCGGAAGTTTTCTCCGCTTTAGAGGTCAAAAACCGCCGTTTTCTCCGGTTTGGGTCCGGTTCGTGACGCGAGCTCCGGACCGGAACACAGGGCTTTCCCGCTTCGGTCCATTAACGTTTTGGCGTGTTTTGGGCCGTTATCGCGTTATTGGCGCGCCGCGTTCGTACTTCAAACGCAGGGCAGTTGTAGCGGCATCCCCGCCGCCGGTCTTTACTCTTTAAAAACCGGCGGCCAGAGGCCGCCGCTACAAAACCACCCCGGCATCTTTTCGGCAAGCCGGGATGAGCCGCCCGGTAACTGAAGCATGATCTGCCTGCGACAGCAGAAGGGGCAAAAAGACCTTGACACCTCTCCGTGATTCCTTTACGGTGAGCGTTTGCATTCCATGAAGGTAGCAAGATGAGGGGGTTCTATCACCTCCCCTTCGCCAGGTGACCGGCCGCGGGGCGCAATGCAAGCGCCACCATGCCAAAAGGTGGCTTCAGGCGCCCGCCGAACGGTGAGAAACTACTTATGATGAGTATTGACCTGCCAACTCCCGCATTTTTGCTCCAGCTTCCAGCCCATACCACCACGGTGCTCACCCCTCACGTGGTGGATTTCGCGGTCATCGTCATCTTCTTCGTAATGGTGCTTGCTATCGGGTTCTACCTGAAGCGGTACACGAAGAGCGGCGAAGACTTCTTTCTGGCGGGCCGCGAGATGACGGCGTGGGTGGCCGGCCTCAGCTTTATGTCCGCGAACCTCGGCTCGCTCGAGCTGATGGGATGGGCGGCGGCAGCCTATGAATACGGCATCCTGGCGGCGCACTGGTATTGGGTCGGCGCCATTCCGGCCATGCTGTTCCTCGCCATTGTCATGATGCCGTTCTACTACATCAGTAGGACGCATTCGGTTCCCGGCTATCTTCAACTGCGTTTTGACCGCGCCACCAGCGGCCTGAGCGCCATCTGCTTCGCCGTGATGACCATCCTCATGTCCGGCGTGAACATGTTTGCCATGGCGGTGGTGATGAAGGTGTTCCTGGGGTGGAACCTTGACTTCAGCATCTGGATGTCTTCGATCGTCGTCGCCGCCTACGTAGCGGCCGGCGGGCTGTTCTCCGCCATCTTCAACGAGGTGGTGCAGTTTTTCCTGATCTGGTTCGGCGCGCTTTTGATCCCAATTATCGGACTGATAGAGGCGGGCGGCTGGAGCGGCATGGTGGCGCGCATTCACCATAACTTCCCGGGCAAGGACTTCACCCATCTGTGGAGGGGACTCGGTCACTTCAGCTCGAACCCGATGGGAGTGAACTGGGTTGCAATTGTCTTCGGCTTGGGCATGGTGACTTCGATGGGTTACTGGACCACCGACTTCCTGGTGGTGCAGCGCGTGATGTCCGCCAAGGACCTGCGTTCCGCGAAAATGGCGCCCATCATCGCGTCGTTCTTCAAGATGGCGATTCCGGTCATCGTCATCGTGCCGGGCTTGCTTTGCCTTGCGGTGCTTCCGTTCCACCTTGTTCCGCAGAGCGTGATGCAGGCGGGCGAATACAGTTATAACGCCGTCTTGCCGCTGATGCTGGCCCGTTACTGCGGTCCGGCGCTGCTCGGTCTCGGCATCACCGCGCTGATCGCAGGCTTCATGGCGGGCATGGCGGGCAACGTCTCCGCCTTCGCCACGGTGTGGACGTACGACCTTTACCGTCCCTTCATGCGTAAACACGAAACCGATTCGCACTACGTCAAGATGGGGCGCTGGAGCAGCATCATCGGCGTGCTGGTGAGCATCGGCGCGGCTTACGTTGCCATGCATTTCGCCAGCATCATGGATTACGTCCAGGCGCTGTTCAGCTTCTTTATTGCTCCCCTCTTCGGCACGGTGCTCCTCGGCATGTTGTGGAAGCGCGTGACCTCGAAAGGCGCTTTCTGGGGCTTGCTGACGGGGACGGTCACCTCCATCAGCATGTTTCTGTCGATGAAGCTTGACCCCAGCACCATTGGGATTTTCGCCCTCTATCCCAAGGCGCAGGCGCTGGCCCAAGCCTGTTGGCAGGCGCTGTGGGCTTGGATCGCCTGCGTGGTGGTGACCGTCGTCGTATCCTATTTCACCCGTCCGCGGGTGGAAAAGGAATTGACAGGCCTTGTTTATGGCTGCACGGAGATTCCCTCGGAAGGCGATTATCCACTGTGGCAGCGGCCCATTTTCTGGGCCGGGATCGCATTTGCCGTCTTCCTGGCCCTGCAGTGGATCTTCTGGTAAGGAGACTTGATAATGGAAGAGAAACCTCAAAGCGGACGGGACAAGAGCGGCCAGCCGCCTGGTAAAGCCGCAACCGGCGTTGATGACCGGCCGAAGAAAAAGGAACCGCTCCCCGTCTGGTTTTTCGTGGGCATTATCTTTGTGATCTACGGCGTGATGATCCTCGTCACCGGCTTAACTGAGATTTCCCATCCGCCCGATACGGTTCTTTCCAGCCTTCATCCGGCCATATGGTGGGGCGCTGTCATCACCGCGCTGGGCGCGCTGTTTGTAGTGACGACAGGACCGTGGAAATCGAGGCGGTGAGGAATTGTAGCGGCGGCTTCTGGCCGCCGGTCTTTACTCTAAAAAAGCCGGTGGCCAGAGGCCGCCGCTACAGCATCTTAGCCGGAGTTGTCACGCAGGGCCATAAAGCCGCCGCGCTAGGCCTTATTCGAGGCGGTAATTGGGCGCTTCCTTGGTGATGATCACGTCATGCACGTGGCTTTCGCGCAGGCCGGCCGAGGTGATCCGCACGAACTGCGCCTTGCGCTGAAGCTCCTCAATCCGGGCGCAACCGCAATAGCCCATGCCGGAGCGCAGCCCGCCCACAAGCTGGGACACCATATCCGAAAGCGGACCCTTGTAGGGGACACGGCCCTCAATACCCTCCGCCACCATCTTGGACGGCCTCTGCGCCTCCTGCCCGTAACGGTCGCCGGAGCCGGCCGTCATGGCTCCGATGGAACCCATACCCCGGTAAGTCTTGAAGCTGCGGCCCTGGTAAAGAATGGTCTCGCCCGGGCTTTCTTCGGCCCCGGCGAAGAGGCTGCCAATCATCACCGAGCTCGCCCCGGCTGCGATGGCCTTGGTGACGTCGCCAGAAAACTTGATGCCGCCGTCGGCAATCAGCGGCACGCCGCTCGCCTGCGCGGCCCGCGCGCATTCGAGGATGGCCGTAATCTGCGGCACACCCGCCCCGGTCACAATGCGCGTGGTGCAGATGGAACCCGGTCCGATGCCCACCTTGATGCCGTCCACGCCCAATTTCAAAAGGTCGCGCGCGCCTTCAAAGGTGGCCACATTCCCGGCCACAAGGTCTACCTCCGGGAATTTGCGTTTCACGGCTTTTACGGCCTCGAGCACGCGCGAAGAGTGGGCGTGCGCCGTATCGACCACCAGCACGTCCACTTTCGCCTTCACCAACTCTTCGGCGCGCTCGAGAAAATCGCCGGTCGCGCCAATCGCAGCGCCCACGCGCAGACGGCCGTGTATGTCCTTCGCAGCGTCGGGATACTTGATGCGTTTTTGAATATCCTTCACCGTGATCAGCCCCTTCAGGTTATAAGCCTTGTCCACAACCAGAAGCTTTTCGATCCGGTGCTCATGCAGAATTTTCTCAGCCTTCTCGAGCGTAGTCCCCACAGCCACTGTAATCAGCTTTTCCTTGCCCTTCGTCATCACCATTTCCACCGGCTGGTCGAAGCGCGTCTCAAAACGCAGGTCGCGGTTGGTGAGTATTCCCTCGAGCTTTCCGTTTGTTGTCACGGGGACGCCCGAGATTTTGTACCGCTTCATGATTTCCAGAGCGTCGGAAATGCGGCTCTTGGGGCTTACGGTGACCGGATCCACAATCATGCCGCTCTCGGAACGCTTGACTTTGTCGATCTCCGAACGCTGCTGGCCGGCTGGCATCGTGCGGTGAATAATCCCGATGCCGCCCTGCTGCGCAAGCGCGATGGCCAGGCGCGACTCCGTAACGGTATCCATGGCGGCGCTGACGATGGGGATGTTGAGCGAAATGTTCCGGCTGAAAATCGTGCGCGTGGCAGCCTGGGTGGGCAGGATAGAGGACTTGGCGGGCCGCAGGAGAACATCGTCAAACGTCAGCGCTTCCCGAATCGAACCCTCGGTCATAATCCTCCTCGCCCCAGAAAACGTTCACCGCAACCAGTTAAACTTTTTATTCTAGCGGCCGCGCGGGGAACGGTCAAGCGAAGCGGTGCTCGGTGTCGATCAGTTTGAAAGTTCTTGACCTGAGCGGTAGACTAACCTCATGTCGCTACCGATGGCCTGCGCTTTAAGCGAGAGCGAAATGCGTGAGCGGCGCAAAGCAGCTCTGGATGCTGTCGGCGGGGTCGTTGTCAGCGTAACGCCCTTGCCGTTGGGTTATGCGTATCGATTTGAGCCCACTTCTCAGGTATTGACATTTCTCGCTCAATGGGTCGATTTAGAGCGCCAGTGCTGTCCGTTCCTGATATTCCGAATTGTTGTTGAGGCCGATCGTCAGCCAATTTGCCTTGAAATCACGGGAACGACGGAAGCCAAACCGCTTATTGCAAATTACTTCGGCTTATAACCCTTAGATTGACTCACTTCTCGCGCCGCATCAGAAAGCAGGCTTCATTCCACTCGCCTTTATTGCTGGACAACTTGCGTGCCAGGGGGCGGCGAGAAGGCAAACAGCGCGGGGTCCAGGGGCTTGTTGCGCTCCATATTGCTGAAGGCGAATTGCATCGTGCTGTTATCAGGATAAAACACGACGAGGCGGCGGATGTCGAACTCCGGCGTCAGTTCGATCACAACGCTGCGGTAATCCCGCTTATAGAACAGGCGAGGATACCCACGGATCACGCGATCGCCGGGATCGGCCTCAAGCGCGTGCGGGGCGAATTCTACGCGTGAAAACACCCGGCTCAGTTGCAGGTGAGAGACCAAAAGGTCGAGCGGGACACGAGCCTCCGCCGAATCGCCCGCGGAAGATATCGTCATTTGCTTTTCGGCGGGAACGTAAAAGAGGAGATTCTTGCCATTCGAAACAAAGAGTTTCTCCTCCGGCTTTTGATAGACCCAGCGCATCTTTCCGCCACGGGCCATGCAGACCGAACCCGATTCTACGCGCGTGCGGCCCCACGCGTAATAAGTCTGCGTGAAGTCCGCCTGCAGAGTCCTCACATCCGCATAGTGTGACTCGAACTGGCGGATATACGTTTCGATGGACGTGGAGGATTTGGCGAAGAGCAATCCTGAGAGCGCGCTGAAAAGCGCCAGTGCGGCGGCTGCCATGCAAGGCGTCACCCGCGCGAAGCGTCTCAGGCGCGCTCGCGTTGGTTCGAAATCACAATTGCGGTTTTTGTCCATGAGCGTCTTCGAGTCGCAACTTTCTCAGCGCCGCCAGCGCGTCCGCGTTTTTGGGATCGGTCTCAAGACCAGCGCGGTATTCCTTCTCCGCCACGCCATTCCTGCCCATCGCAGCGGCAATCGCTCCCAAATTGAAATGCGCCACGCTGTCAAAACGGTTCAATGCGAGAGCGCCCTGAAACTCTAGGCCAGCCTCCGCCGTCCGGTTATGGCGCAAATAAATCTTACCCAGGTCATCCATCGCTTCAACGCCCGGAGCGCACCTGACAGAATCGCTGAACTGCTCTTCGGCCAGCGCATCCTGACCCGCTTCGAGATAAAACTTCGCGAGCTCACGGTGCGCCTCGGCGCTCAACGGCGCAAGCGCCACGGCGGCCCTCAATTGCTGCCTGGCAGTCTCGTGATTGCCCATCTTCTCGTACACGAGCCCGAGGTGAAGATGCGCCTGAGCGTAAGCCGGATTCAGCCGCGCGGCCCGCTCGAAATCCCGAACGGCCCCCGGATAGTCGCCCTCTTTAGAATAATACAATCCGAGGTTGTCGAGGACTGGAACCAGCATGGGCTGCGCCCGGTAGGCCTTCTGCCACTCACGCTCAGCCTGATCTGCCGCGCCTTGCGCCCAATACACGGTCCCGAGATTATTCAAGATAGGGGCCGCATCAGGCTGCTGGGAAAGGGTCCGCGTGTAAAGGCGGATGTCGTCTCTCCAATCGCGGTTCCGGGCAAAAATACGGATCGCACAAAGCAGCAGCAACACACCGCCGCTCACCGCCAAAACCCGCCGCAGGATTGCGCGGCGGAAGCGCCATCGCTCCCACAGCCGGACTGCGCAAAATGCAAGAACCCAGCAGAAACCTACCGAGGGCAGGTAGAGATATCGTTCGGCAAATACATTTGCCGCAAGCCAGCGCGCGTTCAGCACTGGCGCGAGCAGCACAAGGAACCAGATAATTCCAAAGGAAGCCGCGCGAGCCTGTCTCCACAGCGCCGCGAAAGCAAGGGCAAGGGCAGCCAGAACTGCAAGGCCGGCCACGACGCGTGGGTCGAAAACCCGCGCGCTCTGGTGAAAAACGTAAAATGCGCAAAGATACCAGGGCCAGAAAAGCTTTAAGACGTAATGTCCGGCGAGCGCCGGGGCGGAGAGAAACGCCTGCGCCCAGGGCACGCGCGACTTGTAGACCACAGGCGCGAACGCTCCAAGCGCCCGCAGCCGGGCCGCGATGTACGCCGCCGACAGCAGCCACAGCAGGCCGTACCGCGCCACCTTCTGTGTCCACGCCGTACTGGCTCTGTCTTCCCGGACGCCATGCTCGTAGATCATGGCGAGAAACGGCAGCATCAACGCTTGTTCTTTCGAAAGCAGCGCCAGAATAAAGCTCACGGCCATAGCGAGAATCCATCCGGGCGCGCGCTTGCCGCCAGGGCGCGCAGCCTTGACGAAGCACCAGAACGCCAGCAGGCAGAAAAGCGTCACTTCGAGATCGGTCACGCCCGCAATCCAGTCGACGGACTCCGTATGAATCGGATGGAGGGCGAAAACGAGCGCCGCGAGAAAGGCAACGCTGCGGCGGCCAAACAGCGCCAGAGTGACGCCGAACAAAACGCAGACCACCGCGATGTGGAGCGCAAGGTTGGCTAGGTGATACCCGAAAGCGACTTTGCCGAAGACTTGGTAGCAAAGCAGGTAGCCGAATGTCATCAGCGGGCGGTAGTAGTTGGTGGCGCCCGCCTGCCCCATGTACGACCACGCGCTCGAACTAAATATCTGGCGAAGGTGATGAAAATTTAGAATGTACGGGTTGTTGAGGACCTGAGTTTGGTCATCGTAAACAAATCCATTCAGCAAGCCGTTCAGATAGGGGAGCGCCGCCGCCGCGATCAGCATGGCAATCAGCGATGCGTCTGACCACGTTGAAAAACGGCTTAAGCGGGGTTTAATCTGCTCGTCCATTACCGCCGCGCCGCCCCCGCGCTCGCCGCCTGCTCCTGCAACTTGGCGAGCGCGGCTAATGCTTTCCTGTTCCCAGGGTCAAGCCGGAGGCCAGCCTGATATTCTTGGATTGCCTCTGCAAGGCGCCCCGTCGCCCCATAAAACAAACCCAGCATGAAGTGAGGCTGGGCGCCGGCGGGCTCGATCTCAAGAGCGGTCCTAAATGCGCTTTCCGCTCCCGCGCGGTTCCCGCTCATCCACTCGGCGAGTCCGAGGCCGTAGCAGGCCCGCGTGGTGGGCAGCGACCGATTGGACGTTTCGAACTGCTCTGCCGCTTCGCCATACTTTCCCTCGTCAAAATAGAGCTCGCCAAGGCTGACCCGCGGGCGGACGTCTAACGGCGCCAGCTTGATCGCGGCAAGCAGCTCCTGCTCCGCCTTCTGCCTCATGCCCATCTTGGAATAGGCCTCGCCGAGTCCGCTGTGAGCGCCTTCATCCTTGGAAGTCACCGCGAGCGACCGCTGAAAGAAGACAGCAGCTTCTCCATACCGCTCTTGCCGAAGGCGGAGAAGCCCAAGATTGTAGAGGACAAAAGTGGCGTCTGGCTGAAGTTGGTACGCCTTTTCCCACTGTTGTCCGGCGTCCGCAAGGTCCCCGCGAATCCAGTAATAGTTGCCGAAATTATTCCGGATCAGCAAGGCGTCAGGCGAGGCCTTGAGCGTGCTCTGGTAAAAAGTCAGGTCGCTCTTCCAGTCGCGGCCCCGGATCACGATTCGGACGATCATCAAGGCCGCCAGCGCGCACGCGAGAGCCGCCGCTGCCCGTTTCCACGTTGCGCCCGCAGCGCCGGACTTCCTCCAGAGGCTCAGCCCCAACCAGCCCAGCGCCCAACAGAAACCTACCGATGGCAGATAGAGATACCGTTCCGCGAAAGCAAAATCGGGCATCCAGCGAACGTTCAGCACTGGAGATAGCGTGACAAAGAACCAAGCGAAACCAAAAAATACCCGCCGCTCGCGCTTCCAGAAATAGATCATGAGCAGCGCGCAAGCGGCAGTTATCGCGAGGCCCGCAAGAATGCGAGATAGCAGCGCGGCCAAGGTTCCGGGAAAAACGTAGGCGGCGCACAGGGGCGCCGGCCAGATCATTTTCTCAACATAATGGCCGGCCAGCGCCAGAGCGGAGAGCGCAATCTCATTGAAACCTGTATCGTGCCTTGAGGCGACCGGAGCAAATGCGCCGAGATAGTGAATGCGGACCGTCAGGTACGCGGCCAGCATTAACCACAGCGCGCCATAGCGCCGCAGCTTCACCGGGAATGTAGAGTTCTGGCGATCTTCCCGGCAAGCGTGTTCGTAGATTACGGCGACAACGGGCAGCGTAGCGGCGGATTCCTTCGAAAGCAGGGACAGCGCGTAGCTCGCGAGCATCGCCGCCTGGAAGAGCGCCCATCGCTTGCCCGCAGACCCCTGCAATCTCAAAAACAACCAGAAAGCCAGGAGAAAGAAGAAGGTGGCCTCGAGGTCGGTGACGGCGGCAATCCAATCCACTGCCTCGGTATGAACCGGATGCAAAGCAAACAAAGCGGCAGCGAGAAACGCCAGAGCGCGATCGTGGAAAACGCGGCGGGCGGCCGCAAAGACAAGGCAGACCACCGCCGCATTAATCACAATGCTGACCAAGTGAAATCCGATGGCGCTAAACCCGAAAAGGGTATGGCAGAACGCATAGGTCAAGGTCATCAGCGGCCGGTAGTAATTCGTGACTCCTTGCGCGCCGCCCTGGAATGACCAAACCGTGGTGGTGAAAATCTGTTTCAGATGGCCGAGGTTGCGAACATACGGATTCTGCAGCACCTGGATGTCGTCGTCATAGACGAATCCGTTGAGGAGGATATTGGCATACGGCAGCGCGGCGAGGACGGCCAGAAAGGCCAGCAGCCATCGGTCTGAACTTAGGGATATGGCGCCCGGCCAGGAGCCGCGGCGCCCACCCGCAGGCATTCCGGGCGTCACGTCCGGTCCGGGCGGCGCAGACCTCATGGGCGTTCTCCGGCTTGGCTAGCCGGCTGGCCACTTTGGCGGATGCGCTCCGCCCAGCCGGGAGGAAGTGGAAGGGGTAGGAGAAGGTTCCCATACCGCCCGTAAAGCCAGTTCGCAAGCAAAAAGCAAAGCGGCGCCAGGATGAACCCGGCAATGCAATCCACGGTGTAATGGTAGCGAAGGTAAACGGTGGATATCCACAGGCTCACCGTGACGGGGGCGAGAATCCAGAAAAGCCACTTCGAATTGCGCCACGCATAGAGCCACACCAAAAACGAGATGCCGACGTGCAGGCTGGGAAAGCAATCCCGCTGAATCCGGGCGAAGTTGAGAAAAGCAATCTGCTGGTTGAAAACGGCGAGGGGCTGCGTCAGCGGCACGGTGTAGACGGCGTGCAGCGTGTACATCGGTCCGATGGCCGGCACGATCAGGTAGCCGAGAATCCCGAAGAAACTGACCAGAACCAGCCCGCACATCATCTCGCGGAATCGCTGCCGGGGCCGGAGAAGATAAATAAAGCAGGCCACAATCGGGATGTTATACAAGTGGAACGCATAGGAAAACTGCATCCACGCGGTGAGGGGCGGACTGATGAACCTCTGGATCCATACGCTGGGCTCAACGCCAAACAGCCATTTATCCCACGCCAGAAGCATGGCGTCGCGGTCATGCGTGACCACTAGAAGGCTGGCTTTACCCCAGAGTGAGTAATACATCAGCAAGATGACGAGGAACGGAAACCAATCGCGGACGATACGCCAGTAGGGCCGGATAAAATTAACCACGTCCTGCCCGGTGTCGAGAGGCGTTTCCTTGCCCGCGATGAAATAGTTCACCACTTCCTTCGCCAGCAGCAAAGCCACGGCGGGAATCACGATCATCACGTCTGACGGGTCAAGCGATTGCCCGCGAAACTCACGGAAGAAAACTTGCAGCGCGAGATCAATCACAAAGAAGAGCAGCGCCACAACATCTTCGATCCGGAATCCCAGGGTCAGGGAATTTTCATTGGGCATAGAGCGTCTTGAGCTCCTCGAAGCGCTTGCGCGCTGGCGGTGGGAAAGTGTAGTGCTGCGTGGCGTTTAAAACCGCAAGCGCCCGTGGCGTATCACCGGCAAGGTAGTAGGCCTGGGCAAGCCCTTCCACTCCCTCGACGTCAGTCGGGAACATTCCCAGTAACGTTAGGTAAGTTTTTTCAGCCGCCGCATACTGCTTGAGCGCAGTGAAGGACAGTCCCTGAAGAACATAGGCAATCGGATAATAGGGGCTTCGCTGGATAAGACGGCGCGATACCTGAAGCGCCTGCTCATAGTGTCCCAGGAAATAGTGGCAGGTCGCAAAGCGCACCTTATCACTGTCGCTCAGTTTGCCCGCGCTGAGCCGCTGTAAAACCGGCTCATCATCCAGAGCAGATTGAAACTGATGCGCGGTCACCTTCGCGTCTTCCAGAGCCTGCCAGTAATGAAGGTTGGCGGGCCTCAGCCTGACAGCCCGGAACGTGTTCGAATATTCAAGAAGAACCTGGCTCCGGTCCGCATTCCGTAACGCCGCCCGGTAATAGAGCTCGGCCGCAATGTCGTTCCCAACCGCCGCCGCTCCCGCCGCCGCGATCACGATGACCAGCAAATAAAGCGCCCGCTTCACCCATAGCGGCCTGCGGCCGCCGGCGGCGCCCATGCGCATGGCGCTGATGATTTTCACGGCGAGCAAGGCCAGGAAAACCAGCGCGAAGGTTTTCAAACCTTCTACAAAAATGAAGTGTGAAATCTCCATCGTACTTTGTAATGCCGGGCGGTGTTGTAGCGCAGCGTTCGTATTTCAAACGCTGCGGTTTTTCGTCGGGACCGTCCAACAGCCGCAGGGCTGAAAGAGTGAAAACTGCGGTTGTAGCGGCGGCCTCTGGCCGCCGGTCTTTATTTTTCAAGTGATTCGGGCGCTCATCGCGCCAGCCCAAGATCAATCTTACTGGCCGGTCCCAGCGCGGCCTTGCTGTTGCCGTTGAGCGCATAAGGCGCGCCCGACGGATCAACCGGCGCGGCGCGCAACAAACCGTCGGAAACCAAATCCTCGAACGATCGCGCTGGCCGGCCCTCCCGGTTCTGGTAAAGGAGAAGCTGCTCGTCCAACGCCCGAATGTCCTCGGTAGCTTTCAGCGCGGCCAGATGGTCGAGCGCGCTCCGCCGGACCGTTTCATTCGCGGCGCTGCGGTAAACCTGAGTCCAGAGCGCCTGCGAGGTCCGTAGTTCGCCCCCTTTGGCCGCAACCGATGCGGCCACCGTTTTCATCCAGATCGGCGCTCCTGGCCGCTGGCTCCCGGCTTTGAAGTATCGCGCCGCGGCCCGATAGTCGTGCAGGTCCCAATATTCGATAAACCCCAGGTCTTCCCAAAAGCGCCAATAGCCGGGGTTGGCGGCCATCCCGCGCCACAGCAACTGCATAGCCTGTTGGGGGCGTCCGGCGCCCGCAGGTGGCTTTTCCGCCAGAAATAGCGCGCCAAAGCGATAGGCAACGATGAGCTGCGGATCGAGCGTGGTCGTGACGCTGAGCAGCGGCTCCAGCAAGCGAAACTGTGATTGTCCGGAGAGCCGGCTGGTTCCAAAATATTGAATGGCGCGCGTCCAGTAAATGTCCGCCGCTAATCCTTCATAACCAAGACTCAGGCGCCGGAGCCAGACGCCGGAGGAAACATACAACGTCTGCGGGCTTTCTCCGGCCACCCGTCCTGTCCTATTCATCCCGCCCCGGAGCGCCGCTTGGAGCGCGAGCGCCGCAACCAGGAGAACCCACAACGCAGCCCGACCCACCCGGAACGGCCGGGCCGGTTGGAAAAACGGGGTGGGTGAAACCGGCCGCGCGGGCGCGCCATCGCCATCCTGCGTCATTGCAGTTCGCGCTCCTCAAAAATCAGGATTGAGGCGCCCACCAGGATGGCGGCGTACAAGAGGGCATAAAGTGAGTTTGAGACCAGGCGGTAGCCGGGCACAAACTGACCGTGCGCAACCATCGAGATCACATTGAAATCATGAAAGTCCGGCAGGACATAGTAGAGGAATGAGGTCACACGGCTCATCACCGCGCTACCCGACTCGTGGCCGAACCATCGGATGTCCGCCAGAAGATTGCCGATCACGAAAACGCAGAACGTAAACACGGCGGAAAGCACGGGCGTGGAGATGCAGGAGAAAAACAACGCCACCCCTACCACGAGCGCAAGCTCAAGCAGAATGAAGTAAATCGCTTCCAGGGGGCCAAGGTCCTGGCGCTCAAAATGGTGGTTCAGGTAGAAGAGCGCCAGGTAGAAACCGGCGGCCATGATGGCCGTATTCACCACCAGCGTCAGCAACAACCCAAGATACTTGCCCAGAATAAATTCCCACCGCGCCACCGGTTTCGACAGGACGTTATAAAGCGTTCGCCGCTCAATCTCGCGCCACACCAGACTGATCCCGATAAAAATGGCGATGAGCACGCCGAAAATCGAAATGGCGCTCAGACCTAAATTCACCAGAATAATCTGCTGAATCCCCACCGAAATCTGGCCGAAAAGTATAGCGGCCCCGATCATCAAGATGGCGAACACGATCAGGTTATAGAGCGTTTTGTCGCGCACGGACTGTTTAAACACGTGCAATGCGATCGTCGAGATGCGATGGATCATCAGCTTTCTTCCGCGCATCCCCTTCGGCCTCACCCGGCGGCGCGCCCACTTGCGCCATAAAGTAATCCTCCAGGGATGATTTCACAGGATTGAAGGAAACGATCCGCGCCCCGCTTTTCTGCGCCGCTTTCAACACGAACTCCGAATCGTGCTCGCTGCCAAATTCTATCCGCACCCGGCTGCCGGTTCGAATCACCGAGCGGGAAAGCGGCGTCAATTCGTCGAGGGCGCGCGGCGGCGGATCTTCAAGAACAACTTCTGTAGCCGAAACGTCAAAGCGCAGAATCTCGCGCAAGCCGCCCGAGCCCAGCAACTGGCCGCGATGGAGAATGGCCACACGGTCACAGAGCGACTCCGCGTCAGGGAGGATGTGCGTGGAGAAGAAAATGGTTTTCCCTTCCTTGCGAAGGTCCAGAATGAGGTTGCGAACTTCCCGGCGGCCGATCGGATCGAGGCCCGACATCGGCTCATCGAAAAAAATCAACTCCGGGTCATTCATCAAGGCCTGCGCGATGCCCAGCCGTTGAACCATGCCTTTGGAGAACTTGCGAACCGGAAGGCGGCGGACCTCGGCGAGCCCTACCCGGTCAAGTAGATCTCCCGATCGCCGCCGGACCGTTGCGCGATCCAGGCCAAAGAGCTGCCCTGCAAACTCTAAAAACTCCGGCGCGCTCAAATGATCATAAAAACTCGGATTTTCCGGGAGATAGCCAATACGCGCATGGGCGGAGAGATCACTCAGGTCGCGGCCAAGAATGCGGGCCGTTCCCGAGGTTGGGAAAATGAGGCGGAAAAGGAGCTTTAGCGTTGTGCTTTTGCCGGCCCCATTCGGGCCCAGCAGACCAAAAGTTTCAGATGCTTCGACTTTCAGGTTCAAACGGTCCAACGCCCGGCGCGGCCGCTTGCGCCAGAAACCCGCCAAATAATCTTTTGTCAGATCGCATGTCTCAACGGCCAGCATATCGGACTTATTGTAACTGATTGTGAATTAACGCAGCTTAAAACTATGTTACATCACCAAGGTTCGTTGATTAAGTTTCATCTGTTCCCAAGGGCCGGGTTCAAAGCCCCGTCAGGGGCAGAAGAAGGTAGCCCAGGGCGAAAGCCCTGGGATCAAGCGGCCCTCACCGCCTCCGGCGCCCCTCTCCCGCATGGGCGGGAGAGGGGAAGGGGGAGAGGGGCACGTTGTTAACCCACGGCTCGCGCCGTGGGCTACATTCTGCCGCTCCTGCGGAGCTGGCCTATTCAGCGAACTTCGGTGACGCGACTCTACAGGGGTAGCGCCTCTTTCGGACAATGGGCTTGGCTCCGGCACTCTCGAAGCGGGCAACGGCAGCTCGTGCCAACAAATCGTGATGCCGCCGCGCCGCGCTACAACCAACCCTGCGGGTTTTCCAGCAGCCGTTAAAAAAAAGCCGGGGAGCTCCCGGAGGAACTCCCCGTCAATTCGCAATCCCCGGCGCAATACTAGCCACCGATTGGGGAACTAGCCACCGTAGCGGCTGCCGCAGTATCGAAGCGAATCACATCAGATTCGTCGGTAAAGTAGTAGTTCTGGCCCGTCTGGCCGACAGACTGCGGGTTAGCCGTGATAGTATAGCCCACAGTTTGGCCGTTAACAGCAGTGCTGGCGGTGTAAACGATGCTATAACCAGCCTTCGTGCCGGCCGCAAGTGTTTCATCAATCAGTCCGGCGCTCGTTGAGGTTGGCTGAGCTCCCCCAGCAGGTGGAGCGAGGTTCACTAACGCTGAGCTATAGCCCAGGTTGTAGGTCGTCGTGTAAGCGACTTCAGCCGTGTTAATGGCCTTCAATGACCCCACCGCGGATGCCTGATTGGCCGCGATGCGGGAGCGAAGCAAATTCGGAATCGCGATGGCCGCGATAATTAGAATGATGGCCACGACGATCAAAAGCTCGATAAGTGAGAATCCTTTTGCCGTTCTCTTCATTTAGAACCTTCCTCTTAGCGGGTGTCCATCCGTGTCCCAGCGCGAATGGCACACTACCCAAAAGCAACTCGACCTCCAAATGCGCCAGCATTAGAAGCGCTTGACCAAGGCATTAACTCATAGTATTTGTATGCCTTACTCGCCGGCCTTAAATGCGCGCCGCGATCACTTTGGTTAGAATCTTCCAATGTTGCCGGTTTTTGTCATGCCGGTATGCCGCGATCGGGCAATACCGTCTGGCGCGGCAGTTGTAGCGGCGGCCAGAGGCCGCCGCTATATAAAATATGGACAGGTAGCGGAAAAATCGTCCCATTTATCCCGTTTGTCTCAAAAGTTTCAGAATGGTCTGATATGTTGAACGAGGGCCTTGTAGCGCAGAGTTTGGCGGTTAAAACTCTGCGGCTTTTTGTGGGGACGGCTAAAATGCCGCAGAGTTTCAAAAGCAAAACTCTGATCACATAAGGTCGTCGGCTCCTGAACTCCGGGGTTAGATTGGTGGTAGCAGGACAAACCAATCCATCGAAGAAAAGGAGCCGAGACATGTTGATTATAGGCTGTGATTTTCATTCTCGATATCAGCGAATTGCGATGCTGGACACGGCGACCGGGGAGTTTGAGAGACGGGGGCTGGATCACACCAACGGAGAGGTCCGGACGTTCTATGCGAACCTGCCCGAGCCGGCGCTGGTGGGGATCGAGACCACGGGCTACACG
>JBOGJY010000256.1:0-4168 GCA_050745325.1 Terriglobia bacterium | reverse complement strand
AAGTTATTGAAAACAAAGAGTCGGAACCGGAACGAACCGGAACGAACCGGACTCTAATGATTGTAAAATCGCTGCAATCGACTGAATATGAAGGGGATAGCCGGATTGATCCGGTACAATGAGGCATGTTGCACAAAATAAAGGTGATTACCGGATTGGTCGGAGGTTTTCTCCGCTTGGAGGTCGAACACGGCCGTTTTCTCCGGTTCGGGCACCGTTCGTGACCGGGCTAAAATCCAAAATACAGGGCTTTCCCGCTTCGGTCCATTCACGTTTTGGCGTATTTGGCGCGGTAGCGTTCGTACTTCAAACGCAGGGCAGTTGTAGCGGCGGCACACAGACTTTCAGCCCGGCGCCTACCGCCCTAAAGGGCGGCGCTACACTTGAAAAAGAGGTTCTGTTGAAGCACGAGCACGGCGCGACAGGAGCGCGGCAAAAAAGGTCTTGACAGAAAGCGAATAAAAAGCGAAAGTAGGAACACCTGAATATGGAGGTGTTCCTACATGCAAGCAACTCCCCTGCCCACGCTTGTTCCGCTCGAAATCCCATCACTCACCGGTATCGCTCGCATGGCCTCGCTTAGCCCCGAGGTCCGTGAGCGGGCGCAGGTGAGCTACTTCGAACTACCGGCGCGTTCGATCCTGAACCGGAGCGCCGGCAAGCGGATGCCGTTTGCCTGGACGATCAACCCCTACCGCGGGTGCGAATTCGGCTGCAAATATTGCTACGCCCGCTATACGCACGAGTTCATGGAAATGCGGGATGGCCTTGACTTTGAGCGGAAGATCTATGCGAAAGTGGGTGCGCCCGAACTCCTGCGGGCTGAGCTGCTGCGGGCGAGGGATAAAGGCCTGCCCATCGCGCTCGGCACGGCGACCGACCCTTATCAACCGGCAGAGAAGCAATTCGGAATCACCCGGCGGTTGCTCGAAGCCCTTGCTAGATTCGAGGGGATTCATTTCTCGATCACTACCAAGTCCGTGCTCATTCTGCGCGACCTCGATGTGCTGAAGGCGATGAAGAACAACTGCGGTGTACACATGACCGTGACCACCACCAGCGCCCGCCTAGCGCGGCTGCTCGAACCGAAAGCGCCGCCACCCCAGAAGCGCCTTGACGCCGTGGCGCGGCTCGTCTCCGAGGGAATCTTCGCCGGAGTCAATGCCATGCCCATCCTTCCGGGGATTACGGATTCGCGCGCCTCTCTCGAAGAACTTGCCCGGCGCGCCGCCGCGGCGGGAGCGAGGTTCTTCCACGGCAATACGCTGTTTCTGATGTCCTCAGCCATGCGGCAGTTCATGCCATTTCTGAAGCAGGAGTTCCCACGGCTGGCTCGCCGCTATCAGCGGCTCTACGCACGGTCGGCGTATCTGCCTGAAGAGTACAAGAGAGAAATCGCTGCCCTGGTCAGTGAGTTGCGGGAGCGTTACGGACTTAACCACACACGCGCGCCCGCCGCGCCGGAGTCTGGCCCTTCGCAAATGACGTTGGGATTTGGGCCAGCCGGTTGAGGGGTTTGCCGGGCATAGAAAGCTTGAGTTGCGAAACTTGATGTAAATCCTGCGTCGACGGTTCCTGCTCCCCGAAGGAGAGCGCTGGAAATAGCCGTGGATAAACCCCGTGGTCACGGCTTCTGTATCGGCGGCCTCTGGCCGCCGGTCTTTACTATTTATAAGCCGGCGGCCGGAGGCCGCCGCTACAACCGCGCCTCAAAACGATCTGAACTTAAGCCACGCGCTCATGAAGTCCTTGTCCTTGAACAACCACGTCTGGCTGTCCACGCGCTCGATTCCCGGACCCGGCTTGAACGCCGGAGTGGCGGCGGGTGACACATACTCCACCTTCACTTCGGCGGGGCCGCTGACCGGATAAGGCTTGAAGGAGGAAAGGCGCTGCATGGCCGTATAGGCATGAGATTCAATCTCCGCGTCCGCCTCGGAACTCGAAAGCGAATAGCCTCCTGTGCTGCTCGTACCCGAGGCCCATTTGACCTCAGCGCATTGGCCCGTGGGCACAAGGTCATGGAACTCGTGGCAGGCCGCGTGGTCGCCGGAGAGCATAATGGCGGGAATCCCAAGCTCACCGGCCAGCATTACGCGCGCGCCGATTTCGCCCACCTTCTTGCCGTTCACCCAGATGTTTTTGACATCCCAGGTAAACGAATGGGGAAGGATTCCACCCTCCGTGCCCGCCATCGAGTGCAGGCCGATGAAGACGATGGCGCTGTAAGAAGAGTCGAGCCCCAGCGTAGGCGAAACCGGACTGCCCGCGAGCAGCAAGGCCCTGCGGTCGATGCTGAGCGCCGAAAGATTGTGGCCGCCGTAGTGATTGTCGTAAACAACAACATCGGTAGCGCCGCCTGCGTAAAGGCCTCCAATCGCGGCGTTCACCTCCGCCGCAAGAAGCTTCCGCGATTCCGGATAGAGCGGACCCTTAAACGGGACGCACTGCAAGTTAAAGTTGAAAATGCCGTCCACCCCTTCGAGGTCGGTAATCATGAAAACCTTCTTCGTGGGGCGTGGCGCGGGCGCGGCCTGGATATCCACCAGCCCGGCGCCACCAAGCAGCGAAGCGATCAGCAGCGATTGGATAATGCGCCGGAACATGGCGAATGTCATGAAAGTAACTCCTTAGAAGCGCGCCCGGATTCCGCGGCGCGCTGGGGTGTAGTGGTTATCGTCCTCGCCGGCGCTGTGGGCCACGAGAAGTCTTGAAGTTCAGAACTTGATGTAAATGAGTCAAGATTCTTTGCGCCGATGATTCCTGCTCCCCGAAGGGGAGCAACAGAAATCGCCGTGGGTAAAACCCCCGGTCACGGACGGAGAAAGCCGCTGTAGCGGCGGCGTCCCCGCCGCCGAAACTATTGAAAAATAAAAACCGGCGGCCAGAGGCCGCCGCTACAACCGCAGTTTTCACACAGATTCGTGAGCCCTGAATCAGGCCGCTCCTGCGGAGCTGGTTTATTCAATGACCTTGGCACCACAACACTTAGAGATGAGCAAAACCAGTCTGGCAATTGTTGCCGAAGGTAAACGAGTTGATCGTGACCCCTTGCGCTGTGGACTTGAGAACGACGACGTGGCTGCCGTCGGCGGGATTCGCAGCCAGGTAGTACATGCGCGAGGCGCGGACCTCGATATACGAGTGGCCCTGCGCGTCAATCTGGACGTCCACGCCCTTGTTTTCCGGCGTGAGGTCCTTACCGTCCTGGGTAATGTAAAGGCGCGACGGATGAGCGCGCGCCACATTCATGACTGCGTAGAGTTCGCGCGCGTGATAGCGCATCTCAAGCTCGCCGGCGGCGGATTTCTTTTTGCCTTCGTAAATCATTCCGTTGTGGTCGGTCTTCCATTCGCCTGCGAGAACCACGCGGCCATCCGTAACGGAGGCCGGAAGCTTATAGTTAAACGTCCGGCCGGCGCGGTAGCCTTCCGGGTTCGAGAGCACGCCGCGGCCGTTCCAATTGCCCACGTACATCTCAGGCGTTTGATCGCCGCAGCCCGGATCAAACGCGCTTTGGGGGGGAGGGACCGCATCGCTTGCCGTAAACTTCAATCCAGGGTGAGCTTGCTTCAGAAGATCCTGGATGGCTTGTTCAAACGCGCTGTCGCCGCCTTCCCCCGTCCGTTCGAAGCGGACAACGCCGCTCGCGTCAATCAGGAAGCGGGTTGGCCACGCATTGGTTTGGTAGAGTCTGAAGATTTTGAATTGATCGTCTACAACCACCGGGTAGGGAATGCCGAAGCGATTGACCGCCTTGCGAACGTTTTCCACCGGGAAGGCGATGTTGAATTCCGGACCGTGAACGCCGATCACCTCGAAACCATACTGGCGGTACCGGTTATACCATTTGATGGTTTCGGGCAGGGTGCGAATGCAATTGATGCAGGTGTACTCCCAAAAATCGAGCATCACCACCTGACCATGCAGCTTCTCCATCGTCAGCGGGCGGGAATTGATCCACGTAATTCCGTTCGACTCGACTTCTGTCTGCTGTTCGGACGGAGCGGGCGCCGGACCCGTGGGTTCGGACGGAGGCGGCGCTCCCGGCTGGGAGACAGGGGGCAGCGCCGCCGCGGTGGATTCGGTTGTGGGAGGAGCGAGAACCTGCGCGGGGGGAGGAAATTCCGGAGCTTTGAAATCCACCTGCTGGAGTTGGCCTTGGAAG
>JBOGJY010000255.1:0-3346 GCA_050745325.1 Terriglobia bacterium | reverse complement strand
TAATAAAGACCGGCGGCCAGAGGCCGCCGCTACAGCACACAAGCAAGCTTGCGCACTCCAGATTGGGGCCAGCTTTTGTAGCGCAGAGTTTTGCGGTTAAAACTCTGCGGCTTTTTCGTGTTGACCAAAGCAAAAACCGCAGAGTTTGAAAGACAAAACTCTGCGCTACCCCATTTTTTCATCTTTCGGCGCAAGCGCCTAATCTATAGCTTTGTAGATGCCGATACGGTGATACGAGTATGATTCGGTCGCTGACCCTTTCCATTCTGGTCGTTTGCACAGGCGCCACAGCCTTCGCCGGGGTAAATAAAGCCACGATCACAGGACGCGTGGTGATTACCAAGGCCCTGACGAAGGAACGTGTGACGCTGCCTGTGTACCAGTTGCGTGGCGTATCGCCGGGTTCACAGGAACCGGAGAATCATGGTAACGGCGCGCCCGGATCCGGTGAGCTCTCCCGCGTGGTTATCTATCTGGAAGGTCCCGGCATCGAGCGCGGCGCCCCTGTTAACGCCACGCTGGCTCAGAAGAACCGGCAATTCGATCCTGAAATCGTTGTTGTTCCGGTGGGTTCAACCGTCTCCTTCCCCAATGAGGATCCCATCTTCCACAACGTTTTCTCTCTGTCAAAAGCCAAACAGTTCGATCTGGGGTACTACTCGAAGGGCCAGACCCGTGTTGTCAGGTTCGACCGGCCGGGAATTGTCCAGGTGTACTGTCATATCCATGCTGACATGAATGCGGCCATTTTGGTGCTGCCTACGGCTTGGTGGACTCGGCCCACGCCGGAGGGCAGTTTTTCCCTGAAAGGCGTTCCGCCCGGCAACTATGAGCTGGTCGCGTGGCACCGTTCTGCCGGATTCTTCCGGCAGCGGGTCACAGTAAGCGGCGGTGAAACGCTGAAAGTAGACTTCATGATCCCGGTGGAGCAGCCAGGCTCCGGCATGGCGCTGGCGGGGGAGGACGGACGATGAAAAGCCCCCTATCTCTTTTCGCTCGCACGCTGCTGCTTTCCTTCCTCTGTATGTGCGCCGTGCTGGCGGCAGGTTTCTTCATTCTGCACGCAGCCATCAAAGTGAGGATCAAGGATGGGCTTACGCAAAACCTGCAACGCACCCAGCAGCAATTCGACGAGCGAGAAGCCGAATACAATCGCCGGAATACAGATCTGCTTGCGATTCTCAGCAACAACGCAAGCCTGAAGGCTGCGGTGGGGCTTTTGCAGGAACGATTCGGCGCCGCGGCCGGGTCCCAGGCGCGAAGCACCATCGAAGACGAATTGCGCGAGATGTCCCACGGACTTGATTACGATCTCCTGATGGTCATGAGCCCCCAAGGACAGGTGGTTGCGAGCGTGGGCGCAAGCGTCGAAGGCTCTCAAGCGTATCGGACCTTGCCCGGGCGCCTCGGCAGCCCGTCGCTCATCCGCGTGGGGCCGGCGCTGTACTCGGTTACAACGGTCCCCATCAACCTGGGACCTGAAAGCCTCGGCAGTTTGGCGGTGGGCAAGACGTTTGACGTGCGGGCGCCCGCCGGTTTCGCATACGCCGCGCTCGTTAACCGGAGCGGAATTGCGGCGAGCACTCTTCCCGGTAATTTGAAAGGCCCATTCGAGCGCCAGCTTTCCACGCGGTGTGGCGGGCGCCATGATGGCTGTGAGATTCGCCTGAACAAGCAAACATACCTGATCCTCGCCATGGCCCACGCCGGGGTGGGGCCCAATTACCATTTGCTTTGCCTGGCGTCAATTGACGACGCCATGAGTGAATTCACTCATGGGCTAAGGGGCGCGTTCATCGTCACGGGGATTGGCGGCATACTCGTGGCTCTTCTACTCGCAGCCTTCGCTTCCGGGTCAATTTCAAGACCTCTGGCCGATCTGGCGTCCCACCTTGAGAAGAGCGGGGAAACGGGCGACTTATGGAGCAAGTTTCGTGTGGATTCTTCCACCCGCGAAGTCAACGCGCTGGCCGGCGCTCTGAACCGGGCGGCCACTGCCCGCCGGCAGGTAGAGGCGGACTTAAGAGAAGCCAAGGAAGCAGCGGAGGCGGCGAGCCGCGCGAAGAGCGAATTCCTGGCGAACGTGAGCCACGAACTACGCACCCCGATGAACGGCATCCTGGGGCTGACCGAGCTGACGCTTGATACCGAGCTCACGCCGGACCAACGTGAATATCTCGGCATGGTCAAGACCTCCGCCGACGGACTTCTAACCATCATCGATGACGTTCTGGATTTCTCCAAGATGGAAGCGGGCCAATTCGGGCTCGACCCCATCGAGTTCAACCTGCGCGACAGCCTGAGCGAAACCCTGAAGCCGCTCGAGCTTCAGGCTCGCGCGAAAGGATTGGAACTGGCCTGCGAAGTGCGCCCGGGCGTCCCCGAAGTAGTGGCGGGCGATCCGTCGCGTCTCCGGCAGATACTCATCAACTTGGTGGGGAATGCCATCAAGTTTACCGAACAAGGCCAGGTTGCGGTGCGCGCCGAGGTAGAGCGAAAGGACCAGGACCATTGCCTGTTACACTTCGTCGTCGAGGACACCGGCATCGGCATCCCGGCGGACAAACAAAAGATCATCTTCGAAGCTTTCTCTCAGGCCGATGGGTCCGCGACGCGCAAGTATGGAGGAACCGGGCTGGGCTTAACTATCTCATCGCGGCTGGTGGAAATGATGCAAGGGCGAATCTGGGTTGAGAGCGAGCTGGGAAGAGGCAGCCGTTTCCACGTCACCGCGCGCTTTGGCCTCCATGAGCGGTTAATCGAGTCCGTGCGCGGAAACACCGTCGCCAACCTTAACGCGATGGGCCAGCCAAACCTTGTCATATGAAAACATATTGCTTGGTCCTGAGTTTGCTCTTCCTGGCGGGAACACCCTGCGCCGAGTTGGCGGCTCAGGAAGCCGCGTACGGAATCGCCATGCCGCTAGAGATGACGGGCGGCATCCTTGATACCGGCCGCGCTCAAGCGGATGACCCGTCCGCCCCTTGGTTCACCGCTGGGTTTCACGTTCTGGCTGAGCCAGAGTTAAAACTGGGGCCGCACTGGTACGCGTACTCTGCCGTTCAGGCGCGCTCCACGCCCTTCTTCTACCAGGATGCGTATGACGCGGACCGTGAGATCAAAACGGACTTGCTGCAGGGCTTCGTAGGCTACACGCGCTCATGGAGCGGTGCGCCTGTAAACCTCAAGGCGGGAAAACTTTCCTCGGCGTTCGGCTCATTCCCTCTGCAATATAACGACACCGCGAACGCGCTGCTTGACCAACCTCTGCCTTACACTTACCTCGACCCCGCGCCCGGCAGCGGGGAGAGTTACGGCCTTACGCCGGTAACACTCTACGGGTTGC
>JBOGJY010000254.1:0-6774 GCA_050745325.1 Terriglobia bacterium | reverse complement strand
GGTTTTAAATGGTAAAGACCGGCGGCCAGAGGCCGCCGCTACCGCATCGGACGTCGCGGAATTATGTCCGTCTGTATAAAACCTGAAGATATCACGGCGCCGTCTCACTCGCCAAATAGCCTGATCGTGTTAAATGCTCACCTCAACCCGCGCTATCCGCCGGATCACCAGCACAACGGCCAGCACCGAAATTGCCGGCAGGATGCCCGCGGCGATGAGCACGGGCATGTAGGAAAAGTGATCGACGACGATTCCGGTCAGAAGCATGGCCACCATTCCAACGCCGCTGTCCGCAATTCCGCCGAGGCCATTCACCGTGGCTACGATCTCCGAGGGGAAAAGGTCGCCCATCATTCCGATATAGGACGCAACCATCCATTGGTTTCCTAAGACGATTACGCAAATGGCTGCGATGGCCAGCGTCATGCTTCCGATGAAAGGAAGGGTGAGGCTCAGTGAAGAGAGGGCGGCCCCAAAGACAAAGCTGACCTTGCGCGCCCCGTCCACGCTTACGCCTCTCTTAATCATGAAATCGGAAAAGTACCCGCCGGCCACGTTGCCCACCGCGCCTGCGATGTAGGGCATCCACGCCACCAGCCCGATTTCGATAAAGGGCATACCGCGCCCGTAGCGCAAGTATTCGGGAAGCCAATACCAGTAAAAGCTGGTCAGCGGTCCGGTTGAGGCGCGAAAGAGCATCACGCCCAGCACTTGCCGGTTCCGCAGCAGCTTTCTGGCGCGAAGGAGACCCGACCGCAGGTGAGGAACGTCGCGCGGCGCAGCCGGCCCGGAGACTTGGCGCGCAGCGCGGGGATAGAGCGCGATCCACGGCAGCAGCCAGAGCAGACCCAGCGCGCTGGGAAGGAGGAACGCGGCGCGCCAGCCCCAGTGAATAGTAATAAGCACGACCAGAGGCGGCGCCAAGACCGCGCCAAGCTGAGCGCCTCCGTTGAAAATGCCCCCAGCCATGGCGCGGTTCTCGGCGGGAAAGAGTTCCGCGACAACCTTGATGCCTCCGCTGTAATCGCCGCATTCAGAAACCCCCAGCAGAAACCGCAGTCCAGCAAGGCTTGCCAAGCCGCGGCTGAGCGCGTGCAAGCCGTTGATGACGGACCAGGACACAAAAATGTAAATGAATCCCAACCGGGGGCCAATAACGTCGAGGAACACACCGGCGGGCGCTTGCGCGAGCAGCAGGCCAAGCTGAAAGGCGAGAATGATGTAAGAATACTGGGTGTTCGAGAGCGAAAGCTGCTGGCGTAAGACAGGCGCGACAACTGAGAGCACCTGCCGGTCAACCAGGTTGATCCCAATCGAGGCCGACAGCAGGATCACGATCCACCATCGGCGTCTCAAGGACAGATCGGAAGAATTCATGCAGCGCCGGACCGTGCTTTAGGGTTTGCGCACAAATAACATGAACAAGGGGTAGCGCAGCGCGGCCTTGGGCTGCAACCCGATCCGCTGTCATCCTGAGCGCAGCGAAGGATCTGCTTCTGCTGGAGGGTCTCCTGGAAAAGCAGATTCTTCGCTGCGCTCAGAATGACAGTTTCTGAAAGTTTGTTAAAAAAACAAGAATTTACGGTATTGCAATGCAGAGTTTCCCGTCTTCGGAAACTCTGCGGCGTGTCCGTGAATTCCAAAACAAAAGCCGCAGAGTTTCTGAAAAGCGAAAGTCTGCGCTACCCATCGCGCGATACCTGTCAGACGGCGCCACGCTTCATTTCTTGGATCAGATGATCGCACGAGCGCGCGCAGAGCGCCATGATGGTGAGCGTCGGATTTTGACAGGCGCTGGATGGGAATCCCGACCCGTCCATGACGAAAAGGTTCCGGACGTCGTGCGTCCGCTCAAACGCGTTCAAAACCGACGTTTTCGGGCTGTCTCCCATGCGCGCAACCCCGACCTCGTGAATGGCCGAGCCGGGCGGCTTGGGAATGGGTTGTGAGTGGATCTTCTTGACCCCGGCGGCCTCCAAAATTTCGGCGCCCGATTCCACGATGTCCTTGGCCATGGCGAGGTCGTTCGCGCCGTGATCCATGTGGATGCGAAGAACCGGAATGCCAAACGTGTCCACCACGCCCCCCGGGTCGATCTCCACATAGTTTTCCCGGCGGGCCAGGCACTCGCCGAAGCCTCCCAGGTTGACCGAGGTAACGGGGTCGAGTACGCCCTTCTTGTACGTCTCTCCAAATCCATACGAATCGAAATTGAAGTGCGGACCCGCGCCGCCTTGATAGCCATATCCGCGAAGAAAGTTTTTTGACCGGGGGCTTTGAAGCGTGTTGCGAAAGCGGATGACGTAAATTCCATCCGGTCGGTTAGGGCCGTTGAGGTTGGGCTTTCCCGGAAAATCCGTCAACTCGCCGCCCACCGAGACCCCGAAAACATGATCCATCAGGTAATGGCCCAACACGCCGCTGCTATTTGCGAGGCCATTCGGATATTCGCGGGTAGACGAATTGAGAAGAATGCGGGCGGATTCCAAAGCCTGGGCGCAAAGGATCACCGTCTTCCCGCGCACTTCCTTCACCGACCGCGTCTGGCGGTCCACATAAAGCACCCCATTTGCCCGGTTGTTCGCGGAATCCATGAGCACTTTCCACACCATGGCGTTCGGGATATGGGCGCAGTTTCCCGTCTTCAGCGCGTCAGCGACCGTGGTAAATCCAGAATTAAAATAGGAATGGGTGACGCATCCGCGATAGCAGGGCCCGCAGTAATGGCACGGGGCGCGGCCGTTGATCCCTTGGGTGATGTTGGCGGACCGGCCCAGCGTCACGCTCCAGCCAAGCTTTTTCTTCACCTGATCGCGGAGGAAAGTTTCCGCGCACCTCATGCCCATGGGAGGAAGGAAATGACCGTCCGGCAACTGGGGAATACCTTCCGCCATCCCGGTGATTCCGACGTATTCCTCTACCCGGTCGTAGTAAGGCGCAAGCGCCTCGTAGTTGAGAGGCCAGTCCACCCCGTAACCGTCAAATGATGCGGCCTTAAAATCGAGATCGCTGAACCGGTAGCTCTGCCGGCCCCAGACCACCGTGCGCCCGCCGGTCACGCGCAGGCGCCCCTTCCAGAGAAACGGCATGTCCGGAGGTGTTGTGTAGGGCTCATCGATATCGTTGCAAAACCAGGAATAGGTGTATTCATCGCAAGCGGGCGTGTTAAGCTGCACGAATCGCGTCTTGGCTACGACTTCCCGCGCCATATCGCGGTAGGTGAGCTCAAACTTGGGCTTGTGCTCCATGAACTCGCTGTCGGGAAGCGGCCGTCCGGCATCGACCAGCGCCACCTTCATCCCGGCTTCGGTCAGGAGTTTTGAGGCCCAGCCGCCCGAGGCTCCCGAGCCAACAACAATCGCGTCATAAACCATTTTTGGTGAGGCTTCCATAATTAATTCCCGTTGCGAATTATTGAAGATTACAAATTATAGTGACATCAATCATTGGTGCGTCGGCGTCCCGCCGCCGGTTTTCCGGCGCCCAGCGAGCGCGGCGCCAGAAAATAGCGTCACTATGTAAGGTTTCTATACGCTTACGCCTTGTCCGCGCGAGCATACCAAGGCTGAGCGTTTTTGAGGCAAGCGGTCACGCTTCGAATGTATTTCTGGCCCTTATCGTTGATCCATCGGTTAAGCGCGTCCCGCCCTTCCTGAGCATACACCCGCGCGCCCTCTTGCCAAATGGCGCGTCCACAAAGGACCCCCGAATAAGGCGCGCCCGCCTCCCCGGCCAGCGAAAGGCCCTCTACAAACGCGGCATGGCTGACGCCGGCGCTGAGGTAAATAAATGGCTTCGAAGATGCAGCGGCAGACTGCCGGAAAAAATCAATCGCTTGCTGGCGCGAATAAGCGGTTTCGGCCGTCCGGTCTGCCCGTTCTGAAACAGATTGCGCGCCAGCAACATATTTCACATTCACCGGTATTTCAACCTTGAGCACGTCTACGGCGTAACTTGGCTGGGAAAATTCAGCCATGTTGCGGGTCACCATTTCCGGCTTGCGGCGGGCGTAATCAACGCCCTTCTCGTCGTTACCCTTGGCATCGTATCCCAGCACTTCGAGGAGGAGGGGAATATCTTCCGCGACGCACTCCGCGCCCACCTTCTCCACGAGGCCGCGCTTTGCCTGATTGATCTCGCCGGGTGCATCCGGATTGTAATGAATGAGCAGCTTCACGCAGTCGGCGCCCGCCTCTTTAAGGCGTTTGACTGAAAGCCCCGGAATCAACTCGGGTATGCGGTGGAGCGTCCGGTTGATGTACGCATCCTTTTCATAGGTCAGAATCAACCCGGCGCCGTGCGCCCGGCGTGCAGCCGCCTCGCCGCCCAGTTCGAGATCAAGCAGGATGGCGCTGGCCTCAGGCGTTAAGCTCTCTGTAACCGCTGACTTGAACTCGCGCAGCATCGCAGGCGTGGGTTCCCGCCCGGTGGACCCGGTCATGAGAGCGGCGAGGCTGCCCCGTTGGTCGAGCGCCAGAGCAGCAATAACGCCCCCGCCGGTCGAAACGGCCTGAAGCCCGCGCAGCTTCCCTGGCGTCATTATGGGCATTTTGGTTTGAACGGCGGACACGGGAATCTGGCCTTCCTTTGTGTAAGCTTCTTAATTATTAGACGATTCTAATCTTTTTCTAATTTTGACCGTCAAAGATTAGAAACGTTGATTCTAAAGACTCGCTAGGCTTCGTTCCGCGAATTTTGCGTTGCTGACGTTATCGGGGGGCGGTGCTTCAACTCCCCCAGTGGAACCCCTCACCCGGCTCGCCCCGCTCTCCCCTTCGGGGCGAGGGTGGAAATTAATTAGACAACAACCCTCTCCCGCAGGCGGGGAGAGGGCGACCGAGGTACGAGGGCGGGCGAGGGGTCCGTCCGTACGGCCATTTTCTAATCTTTGGAGCGACCGCCTTGTAGCTCAGAGTTTTGCTTTTGAAACTCTGCGGCATTTTTGTCTGGACCCGCGAAAAGCCGCAGAGTTTTAACCGCAAAACTCTGCGCTACAATTATTAGAAACGTTGATTCTAAAGACTCGCTAGGCTTCGTTCCGTGAATTTTGTGTGTTTCCTGTGCCTCCACTGCGATTTTTTAATCTTTCTAATCTGGCAGCCTCACCCAGAAACGCAGACCCTCGGGCCTGCGCCAGCCAGCATCATTCCCCAATCTCAGCCTATCACAGGACATTGAGAAATTTGAGACAAACGAGATAAATGGGACGGTTTTCCGCTACTTCCTCATTTGACGGCCGCTCTATCTATACTACTATGCGCTGCGGTAAAGCTTGGTCATTACAAACTCCCGGTGGCCCAACACTTCGGAGGCGGTTCTCCTGCCGTTCGAAGTGCGGATGGTCATCTCAAGCAGCTTGTCGCCCGCCTGTTCCAGGGTCATCTCTCCGGAAAGGATTTGGGAGACGTCGAGATCAATGTGCTCGCTCATGGTGGCGCAAGTCAGGGGATTGCCGGAGAGCTTGATGACGGGCAGTATAGGATTCCCCACAATGTTCCCCTGCCCGGTTGGAAACAGGTGGACCACCGCGCCCGAAGCCGCCCACAGGGTAAGAGCCTCCGCCGCCGCCGAGGACGTATCCATAAACCACAAACCTTTTCCCGGCGGGGCCTCCGCCGGCTTCAAGACGCCTACAAACTTCGACCGTTTGCCAAGCTTCTCGATATTCCCCATGGCTTTTTCTTCGATCGTGGTCAAGCCACCCCGGATGTTTCCCTTGGTCGGTTGGGATTCCGACAGGTCGCTGGTCTTGTGAGTGTTGATCATGTCATTGTAATCGTTCCAGACGCGCATGAACGCTTCGCCAACTTCGGGCGTGGCGGCCCGCTTCTTCACGATATGCTCGGCGCCCGTCAACTCCGATGTTTCACCGAACGAGGCTGTCCCATTCTGATCCATGAGACGGTCGATCACCGCGCCTACCGTGGGGCAGGAGGCAAGGCCCGTGGTCGTGTCGGATTCTCCGCACTTCACGGAAACGTAGAGCTCATTCAGGGAGCATTCCACGCGGCGCACCTCTGAAGCCCATTGAACGTATTCCATCGCCTTGCGTGACGCCTCCGCAATGGTTTTGAGGTCGCCGTTGCGCTCGATTGAAAACCCCGTTACGGGCTTGCCCGTTTTGGCGATGCCCTGGACCACGCGCTCCGTCCATCCGGGCTCGATGCCGATCACCACCGCGGCCGCAACGTTGGCGTTCGAGCCGGTCCCAATGAGGGTGCGGAAGAAAAGCTCGAGGTCCTCCCCAAATTGCAATCTTCCGTAGGAGTGGGGAAGCGCGAGCGTCCCTTGAACGATCTTCCCCACCGCTTCACACGCCGCGTTTGAGATATCGTCCACCGGAAGAATGACAACGTGATTCCGCACCCCTACCGACCCGTTTTCCCGGCGGTATGCTTGAAATCGGGGAATCGACATGATTACCACCTTTTCGTTTTTAGATTATGGACGTGAACGTGGGCGCCGGCCCGAATGCCAGCGGCCACCCGCCCGATGTCTTCGCCGTACTTGATGACGGTGTCGCCCACGCTGAAACTTTTGAGGGCGATCTTGTGACCGAGCGGCACGTCTTCGAGCGCGGCAATCTCCGTCTTGGCGCCGCCGTCAAGCGCCGCGCCGGTGACGGTTTGCCCCGCTTTGATATCGACGACCGCAACACCGACGTTGTCCCGGCTGTCGTGCATCAGAAAATGCCTCATCTTTCCTCCCAGCAAAATAAGCAATCGTTGACTCTAACTTATTGTCGAAAAAGCATGTCGACGTATCATTACAAAG
>JBOGJY010000253.1:0-5012 GCA_050745325.1 Terriglobia bacterium | reverse complement strand
CTGAAAAAGCGCTGGCGATACTCGAAGATCTAAAAGAAAGCTGGCGGAGGATTCATGACCGGGACGTGGACCACTGCTATGGGCTTATGAACGAGGTGGCAGCTCGACTTGGCGAACATCGAATCCGTGACATGTATGATCGAGTTCTACTTCCGCTGTTTACATGGCGGTATGACCGCTTTGATATTGATAAGCATCCATGGGATGAGGGATTACAAGCCCTCCTTTATGTTGCTATCGAGGCTATGAGAGGTCATTTGGTGGGACCGGGTCGGACCGGCGATATGGAGTTTTTCGAGGAGGAAGACCGATACGTCGTAAAGTTCGACCCCTGTGGCAGCGGGCAACGAATTTTGCGAGGGGATGTTATTGAAGGGACCCCATCACGCATGGAGCCGCCTTACAACTGGGGTGTGACTAAGGAGGCTCATGACTGGTCATGGAATAAAAAGGGGGTTTGTTTTTATTGCGCCCACTGCTGCGTCCTCATGGAGCAAATGCCTATTGACAAATTCGGTTATCCGGTTCGTGTTGTGGATGCTCCGGTTTATGATAATGCCCAGGGGTGGAAGTGCACCTGGTACATGTACAAGGATCCCACTAAAGTGCCCGAGCAGTACTATGAGCGTGTTGGCCGAAAGAAGCCTGCGTCTTTCGGATCGAAGTCTCAGGCAGGGCTTTCCGCCCCCCGTCATTCTTCTTGAAAGCGACTGAGATGGTTTTACTGCTCATTGTGACGAATATCCGGGGCCTCTTGCATTTTGGGCGCTGAATATAAGTCGAATCGAAAACAGGAGAAAATTGTGAAGCTTGAGGGGCTTGAGGGAAAAGTTGGAATCGTTACGGGAGCCGCCCAAGGGATTGGTCTTGCCATCGCCCAAGCCTTGGCGACGAATGGCATGAAAGTAGCGCTACTCGACATTCGCCGGGAGCAAGTTGAAATTGCTGCCCAGCGGATTCCAGAGGCGATAGGCGTCCACGTAGATGTTACCCGGCGGGAAATCGTTGACGCGGCGTTTGCCGAAGTCGAGAGAGTGTTGGGTCCTCCGGACGTGCTGGTCAATAACGCCGGCATCATCGCGTGGAAGAGTTTTGAGGAAATCGATGAGTCGGATTGGGACCGGGCGATGGAGGTCAACGCAAAAGGTGTGTTCCTTTGCTGTCGCGCTGTATATTCGACGATGAGATCGCGGGGGAGCGGTTGCATTGTGAACATCACGTCGAGCGCGGGAAAAAAACCGACAGCGGCTTGTCCCCATTACGCGGCCTCGAAGGCAGCGGTTCTCAACTTAACTCTAAGCCTGGCGGCCGATCTGGTTCCTTACGGCGTGCGGGTTAACGGAGTGGCGCCGGCGCTGATCGAGACTGAAATGTTCGTGGGCAAAGATGCAGCGAAACGGTCCCCTGTTGGCCGACTCGGCAGGACTTCCGAAGTTGCAGACGCTGTTGCCTTCCTTTGTTCAGACAACGCCGCATTCATTATCGGGGAGATCCTCGATGTCAACGGCGGCTTTTTGATGGATTAACCGATGAGTGGAAACAAACGTCTTCAGATTGGACTGCTCGCGCTTCGCTGGGAGTATTTCGACAGTATCCTGCCGTCCGATTTCCGTCAGGAAAAGGAAAGCCTTACTCGGGATGTCGTCAAGTTTCTTTCTGATTTCGGCGACGTTGTTTCCGCAGGCCTCGTCGACAATGAGCAGGCTGGAAGAAGGCACGCAGAGTTGTTTCGCCAGCATCAGGTGGACTGTATTGTGGTGTTTGTGCATATGGCGACTCCCGGCGCGTATGCGTGGGAGGCCTTGCGAGAGTTTCGAGTTCCGATCTTGATTTGGAATGCCCATCGGGATAGAACCATTCCTCAGGATTACGACATGCCGGATTTGTGCCGGAAGAGCTCAAACGTCGGCACGTTGATGTTGACTAATGTTTTGCTCCGGCACGAGCGGTCTTTTGAAGTGGTGACCGGGCCGTGGAAAGACGCTAAAACTCGTCAAAGAATCGGAGCATTTCTGCGTGCCGCCTCCGTGCGCGCGCGACTTCGCCAGGCGCGGATTGGCGTTCTGGGTGGCAACCCAATGGCGGGCTATTTGGATGTGGAAGTTGATCCGCAGCGGCTCCAGGATGAAATCGGGCCCAAATGTATATTCTATTCCCCTGAGACGTGGTTCGATTATGTTCATTCGATTCAGGAGAACGTAGAACCTCAGGTGGACGCCGTGCGGCGTGGTTTCAAAATCATGGACCTCAGTGACACCGAGTTGAAACGCTCGGTTCGAGTGGCTCTGGCTCTGGAACGCCTGGTGGCTGACGAGTCTTTGGACGCCTGCGCGATTAACTGCCATTCAGAATTCTTTCGACACGACGAGCGCGTGGGAGTTGTCGCCTGCCTTGGAGCTTCACGGCTTACAACTGCCGGAACGGCCGTGGCATGTACAGGAGATATCCTGACGACGGTTGGGATGCTGCTGGGCAAGTGGCTCGGTTCCGCGGTGCTCTATTGTGAATGCGACCTGATCGACTACGAAGCGGGAGTGATGGCGATGGCGAACACCGGGGAGTGCGATTACCAGCTACGGGAACCAGGTACGGAAATCGAGGTCTACCGCAATCCACATTTCGGAGGAGGAAATGGCGGCATTCAGGGCGCCTGTCATTCTCTGAAGGTTCGTTCCGGCCGGGCGACTCTGATGGGCTTCTCTCCCAATGCATTTGCCAAAGGCGGTTGGAGCCTCATCGTGGCCCCCGGCGAAGTTACAGAGGCGTTCCATGAGAAGCTGATCGCGGGCAATTGCGAGTTCCGTTTTGATCGCAAACCCGTCGAAGCCGCTTTCGACGCCTGGGTAAATGCCGGCGCAACTCATCATGGGGCACTGTGCACGGGCGATTTGCGTCAAGAGATTGGTTACCTTGCGAAGATGATTGGCATCGAGGGAACGATTATTTCATGAGAAAAATGCTCGCCGCGAAATTCAAGGGAGCCCATCTGCCGTTGGCCGTGAACCGAGTGAATATACCATCTCCCCGGCCAGGTTTCCGGTTGGTCCATGTCAAAGCCTGTGGCGTTTGCGGGAGTGACTTGAGCATTCAGAAAGGAGAATTGAAGGCTCCTGTCGGGGTAACCTTAGGACACGAAATAGCAGGCGAAACGGAAGACGGCCAACGGTACGCTGTTCACTACGGGAGAGGTTGCGGCATGTGTTCCATGTGCCGGAAAGGGTGGGTGGTTGGTTGCGAGAAAGGGAGCCGCAGACTCGGAGTGAATGAAGACGGAGGATTTGCGGAATACGTGCTGGTGAATGAAGAAAGCCTTGTTCCGATCCCTGCCGAAGTTTCGTTCGAAGCTGCCGCTGTCGCCTCAGATGCTTTTGCAACGTGCATTCATGCCCTGCTGGACGTAGGAAACCTGAAGTCCGGTGAGACGGTAGCCGTTTTTGGGGTCGGTGGCCTCGGATCGGCTGCCATTCAGATTGCGAAAGCTGTGGTGGCAAGCGTTATCGCGATCAGCCGCTCTCGATCGCGGCGAACTTTGGCGAAATCTCTTGGAGCTGATGAAACGATTGCGGGAAGTGATGAGCCGATTGGAATCAAGGGGCTCGGCGCGGACTTGGCTCTGCAACTCGTTCCCCAGCCCGCGGTGGACGAGCAGGCAATCGCGAGTGTCGCGCAAGGGGGCCGCGTGGTCCTGGTTGGCTTCACCTCTCATGCGTTTCGTGCCAGCTCGTTGGACCTCATCATGCGCGAGGTAACGATTGTA
This sequence comes from Terriglobia bacterium, assembly GCA_050745325.1. Taxonomy (GTDB): domain Bacteria; phylum Acidobacteriota; class Terriglobia; order UBA7540; family UBA7540; genus RH2-MAG17b. The sequence goes on along the minus strand of JBOGJY010000253.1, from coordinate 1,255 downwards.
GGATCGCGCGGGATGACCAAGGCGAACATTGGGACGGCCTTGGAGTGGATGGCTTGCGGCAAGTTGGATGCATCACCGCTGTTGAGCAGGCCGAGAAAAGTTGAGGAGATCAACTCGGTGTTGGATGAGTTTCGAGCGGGTAAAATTCTGAGGGCTATTATGCAGCCATGACCATCCACCGAATTGATGGCGAATGGTTTTTGGCAATTAATCTGGCTAAGGCCGCATAGAAATCAAGGGTGGATGCAAGCTGGGCAGCCAACAAATTCGGCAGTGAGGATGCTGGCGACTAAGAATAACATGGGACTGGAGGAGAGTGATTAGGACAAGCATGTTCAGACTCGATAATAAAGTGGTCTTGGTGACGGGAGCTGCCCGGGGCGTGGGCGCGGCAACGGTTCGCGCACTGGCTGCCCAAGGAGCGAGGGTAGCGCTGGCGGATATAGACTTCGACGGCGCCCTCAATGTTGCTAAAGAAATTGGGACGATCGCGCGCGCCTATGCGCTGGACGTCTCGAAGGTGCCGGAACTTAAGGCGTTAGTGGAAGCTGTGGTCAGGGACTTTGGAGGCATCGATGTTCTCGTGAACAATGCCGGTATTTGTCCGCGGCTGCCTTTTATGGAATCGACCGAAGAGGACTGGGACCGGCTGATGGGAGTGAATGCCAAAAGCCAGTTCTTCCTGATGCAGGCTGTGTGTCCGGTGATGAAAAAGCGGGGAGGTGGCCAGATCATCAACATTGCCTCAACAGGTGGAAGAGTGGGGTCGGTGGCTGATGCCAGCATCTACAGTGGAACCAAAGGCGCTATCGTGATGTTTTCCAAATCGATAGCGCGGGAAGTAGCAGGCGACGGAATCTTGATCAATTGCGTGGCGCCGGGAACCGTCAACACGGACATGATGCGAAATCTTCCTCACGGGCGTTTGGAAGCTATTTGCGAGCAGATTCCTCTCAAGCGCCTGGCCGAGCCGGAAGAATTGGCTGCTTTCATTGTATTTTTGGCTTCCGACGAATGTAGTTATGCCACTGGCGCCACTTTCGATATCAACGGCGGCTGGATTATGCTCTAGCGCCTGAGAGCAGCAGGAACCCGTCTATAATGGCGTCGGCGTTGTCAAGCGCATTTTAGTGACACGAGTGCTCTCGCGCTCCGGGCGCGGGATCAAGGGCGGTTCGGCGCTTTTCGCCGGACTGTTCATCGGAGACCCTTGACGCGGCGAACGGCGCGACCACCGTCGAAGAGGGACGAAGCG
>JBOGJY010000252.1:0-3894 GCA_050745325.1 Terriglobia bacterium | reverse complement strand
CTCATCACCACTCGCTCAAATTGAATCCACCACGCTCGCCAGTAAAAATTGAACTGTTAGCCTTAACCCCATTCATTTTGCGCGCGAGCGTCCACCCCTTGCTAGCGCAGAGTTGTTTTGTAACTCTGCGGTTTTTCAGCGGTCCCAACAAAATAGCCGCAGTGTTTTAACACAAAACTCTGCGTTACAAGGCCCTCATTCAACCTATCAGACCACTTTGAGAACTTTGAGACAAACGAGATAAATGGGACGGTTTTTTACTGCAACGCAGCCCTTACAATCTGCGCCAGCTAATATCGGGGTTTTGCCCTCCGCCCGCCGGAGGACATAGCCGAAGGAGCTTATCACCTGACGTCGCTGACGGGGTTAGACGCCAGATATCGCTCGACCCGGTTGATGCGGGTTTGGATCTCTGCGTTGGTTGGGGAAAACTTCAAAGCCGCCGCGTATTCGCGCAGCGCGCCCTGGTAATCGTGGGCTTGCTCAAATACCACCCCGAGGCCCTCATGGCCCGACACGGAATCAGGCTTAATTCGCAGCGCATTGCGAAACTCCGACTCGGCGCCCGCCAAGTCTCCCTTTTTCGACAGCGCGCCGCCAAGGTTTTCGTGCGCCTTCCAGGAGGCAGGATCAAGACGGAGGGCTTGCCGGTATTCGGTGATCGCTTTCTCAATCTGACCGCTTTGCTGGAAGACCACCCCAAGATTATTGTGCGCTCTGGCATCACGCGGCTCAAGTTGGATAGCAGTCTGGAACTGGGTGGCAGAGTTGGCAAGGTCACCTTTGGACAAAAGCGCGAGACCGAGGTTGTAATGGGTAGGCTCCATGTTGGGTTCCATCGCCAAGGCCTGCCGGTCCGCCGCAATCGCTCCATCGATGTCGCCGCTCAGCCGCAGCATCGCGCCAAGATCACTGCGCGCAAATGGATTTTCGGGGTCAGCCTGCGTTGCCGCCCGGTACTCGACCGCAGCCCCCGCATACTTCTTTTGCTGGGCCAGGGTATAGGCGAGATCGAAGTGAAGGGCAGAGTTCGCCGGGTCGAGTTTCAGGGCGGTGCGATATTCACTCTCCGCCTGGGAATAAAATCCCTGATTTGAGAGCTTCGAACCGTGCGCCAAATGCTGCAGAACCCAGTCATCGGTCTTGGCTCCGAGTGGCCCGCTCGCCGGCGCATCGAAGGCGGACCGTTTTGCTTTGCCCAGCTCCGCGATAAGGGAAGGCGAGGCCCCGGCGCGCTTCAGTTCCCGCAAGAACGGGTCCGTCGGTTGGAAGGCGATACCGCGGTCGCGCACCAGATCGGCCACGCGCGCGCTTGATACGCTTCCCGCCAGCAGCCCCATAATCTGGGTTTCGGATAAGCCTGTAGGGCCTTTTTGGGGCGCAGGCTGCGCCCAGCCAACCGCCGCCAGAAGCAGCGCACAAATCACCCATTTCAATCGCATCACAACCTCCACTTCGCGGTTTTGTGTGCCCACTCCCTCACAATATCCTAATCCACCGCTCGCAGAATGCAAAGGGCAAGAGCATTAGTGTCTCAGTTTCAGGTGTAGCGCCGCCCTTTAGGGCGGCATGTGCCGGGCTGAAGCCCGGCGCTACACCCCATTCCGGCCTGAAACTGAGATACTACCCAAGGTTCGGCGAACTTGTGCTAAAAAAGCCAAGTTCCCGGCGCCCCCCTCAACCCCAGCCCCTCTCCCACGAACCGGGGGAGAGGGTGGTCCGCGTAGTGGGACGGGTGAGGGGGAGAGGTGGGTCGTCTGAGGAGAGGCCTCGCCAGATGATGATGCTCATCCGGTCCCCTTTCCGGCTTGATGTAACATAGAATCTTTGGGAGGCGTTGATGCTCGTCAAACCGGTTACACTTGAAGGCCCGCGCGTGCGTCTGGAACCGCTCACGCTGGGCCATTTGGATGCTCTTGCGGAATTCGGACTTAACCCCGAACTTTGGCGCTACCGGTCCGAGACGGTGGGTACGCCGGGCGAGATGCGAAACTACATCCAGACCATTCTCGACCGCCAGGCCGCAGGCACGGAGGTTGGCTTCGCCACGATCGAGCGGAGCTCGGGCCGGGTCGCCGGCTCGACCCGCTACATGGATATCGACGTGAAAAACCGCAGCCTCGAAATCGGCGGCACCTTTATTGACCCGCGATGGCAGCGCACGTTCGTCAATACCGAGGCTAAGTACCTGATGCTCGGCTACGCCTTTGAAACCTGGGGCTGCGTTCGCGTTTCTCTCAAGACAGACACCCTCAATGAACGCTCGCAGCAGGCCATTCTGCGGCTTGGCGCCAGGGAAGAAGGGACGCTTCGCAATCACATGATAATGCCTGGCGGGAGGCTCCGCCACAGCGTCTATTTCAGCATCATCGATTCGGAGTGGCCCGCCGTGAAAGCGCGCCTCGAAGCGAAGCTTGCTGGGACGGGCGGTCCCTCAGTGTAAGAAGGAAAGCTGACAGGTTGGCTCGCCCCGATGAAAACCATCCATTTCTCGCGCCGCCAGTTTTTAGCGTGGTGGTGCGCGCTGCCCGTTCTTTCTCCGTCCGCCGTGGCCTTTGGCCAAGCCAGCCCTGGCAATAAGGCGCTCGCGCTCCCGCCCGCATCTGCTCACCTTTCGCAGGGTTTGGACCCGCAAACCCAAGAAGTCCTCTTCAAACCCCACTATCGCTCGGCATCGCCTCTCGAGAGTGTGTTGGAAAAGGTTGATCCGGCGAAGGACATTTTCCCAGCCGAAACCATCGCGGCGGAACTCAATCGCATTTTATCCACGTGGCGCGAAGCCCTCATGTCGCCGGAGCCGGATTGGAACACGCTGGGCCGCTCCTTCGCCGCGCAGTTCAAAGGCTCCGCGTTGAAGCCCGGTAAAAAAAAGATGAGACGGCAAGATGAGGCTTTGCAGGTTTTGGAGCAGAGCTTCAACCCGGCGCCGGCTTTGGGCCGGGAGGATTTCCTGGCCAGTCTTGCCGCCCACTTGGGGAAAGCGCGGTTTCTGTGGGCGGAGTTCAAGATTACGACGGTTGATCACTCCGCCGGCGCCGCGACCACGCGCATCCGTTACGATCTGGTGGATACAGCCGCAGGCTACCACCGCCAGCAGCGCGTAGGATGGATGGATTTGGTGTGGGGAAAAAGCGCCGCCGGGCTTTGGCAAGTGACCGGATGGCGGCTCCTGAATGAGACTTGCAGCCGCAGTTTGTCGCCCATCTTCGAGGAAATTACGGCGAAAACGCTGGGCGAAAATGCTTCCTTCCGCGAGCAGCTTGCCAAAGGCACGGACTATTGGCGAACGGTTCTCGATGGCGCGAGCGGCATCGACATCTACGGCAACTTCGGCGCCGCATCGGGCGACATTGATAATGACGGTTGGGACGACCTTTATATTTGCCAGCCCTCCGGCCTCCCCAACCGGCTTTATCGCAACCGGGGCGACGGAACGTTTGAAGACGTTACGGACCGGGCAGGCGTCGGTGTGATTGATAGCAGCCCCTCGGCGCTCTTTGCGGACGTTGACAACGACGGCCGTCAGGACTTGATCGTGGTGCGCGGCGCGGGACCGCTGCTTTTTCTGAATCAGGGCGATGGAACGTTCCGGCTGAAGCCGGATGCCTTCCGCTTCGCTGAGAAAGCGCAGGGTACGTTCACCGGAGCGGCCCTGGCCGATTACGACCGCGATGGATGGCTCGACATCTACTTTTGCCTCTACTCCTACTATCAGGGGCCTGACCGCTACCGCTATCCGGTCCCCTACTATGACGCTGAAAACGGTCCGCCCAACTTCCTCTTCCGTAATAATCGCGACGGCACGTTCGACGACGTAACGCGCCAAACCGGCCTCGACCGCAATAACAACCGCTTCAGCTTTGCTTGCGGATGGTGCGACTATGACGCGAACGG
>JBOGJY010000251.1:0-2857 GCA_050745325.1 Terriglobia bacterium | reverse complement strand
GTTTTTAATAGTAAAGGCCGGCGGCCAGAGGCCGCCGCTACAGCATTTAGCGTCACTATAATTTGTAATCCTTCATAGATCGGAGAAGTCGATCGAGTGTACCCCCAGTTCCCAATTCATTGTGGTTTTGCGGCATTTTCGTCTCGAGGCACAGCCTCGCTTCAAAGCCCCGCGCGCCGCAGCGGCGCATTGCATATTGCATTTGCGCTCACGGCGCTACTGCTCTTGCGAATTCCAGTGGCGGCCGCCTATGAACCTACGGCGGCGCGGCGTGGCATGGTGGTGTCCAGCGAGCCGCACGCCTCCCAGGCAGGGGTTGAAATCCTCCGCAAGGGAGGCAATGCGGTAGACGCCGCCGTGGCCGTCGGCTTCGTACTAGCGGTGACTTATCCGTTTGCGGGAAACATCGGCGGCGGCGGCTTTATGCTGATCCGCATGGCTGGTGGCCGCTCAGTGGTGGTAGATTACCGCGAGGAAGCGCCGGGCGCGGCTTCGCGCAATATGTACTTGGACTCTCATGGCGACATCATCCCGGATGCCAGCATCGTGGGCGCGCGTTCTACCGGGACGCCGGGAACCGTGGCGGGTCTTGCGCTGGCGGAACAAAAATACGGCAAGCTAGGATTGGCCCGTGTTATGTCACCGGCGATACGGATTGCGGAAGACGGCTTCCCCGTCAGTTATTGGCTAAGCCAATCGCTTCTCGATCATCAACCGCTTCTTTCAAAATTCCCCAACTCTCGCGCCATCTATTTGCACGGGGGCCATCCGTATCAACCCGGTGAGATTTTCAAGCAGCCCGAACTCGCCCGCACGCTGCGGGAGATCGCGCAGCGCGGACCCTCGGCATTTTATCGCGGCGGCGTCGCGCGCGACATCGTGGAAACCGAAAACAAGCTCGGCGGAATCATGACGCTCACCGACCTTGCCCATTATCAGGCGAAACTCCGCCAACCGCTCCAGGGCCACTTTCGCGGATACACGATCCTTACCGTGCCGCCGCCCAGCTCTGGCGGAGTCGCATTGATCGAGATGTTGAACATTCTCGATCCGCTCGATTTAGGCGAGCCGGATTCGTACGACTCGATGCATTTGATTATCGAGGCCCAACGGCGCGCCTACGCCGACCGTTCGCGTTATCTTGGAGACGCGGATTTTGTTCCCGTGCCAGTCGCCGGACTTGACGATCCCGCCTATGCGGCGAAGCTCCGCCAGGGAATTCTGGCCTCAAAGCCGGATGCTCCCGTCGCCGCGGGACAGCCCGCGGGTTACGAATCCCCAAATACTACGCACTTTTCCGTGGTAGACGCGGCGGGCGACGCCGTCTCGAACACCTACACGCTCAATAACGGATATGGCAGCGGTGTAACGGTCGACCACGCGGGTTTCCTCTTAAACGACGAGATGGATGACTTCACGAGCAAGCCCGGAGCGCCGAATATGTTTGGCTTGATTCAAGGCGAGGCCAACGCTATTGCTCCCTTCAAGCGGCCGCTTTCCTCGATGACCCCATCCATCGTGCTCGAAAACAATGCGCCGCGCCTCGTGCTGGGATCGCCGGGCGGCGGTACCATCATCAACACGGTCCTTGAGGTCATTCTGAACTCCCTCGTCTATAAAATGGATATTCTGCGCGCCGTCGCGGAGCCGCGGTTCCACAACCAGTGGATGCCGGATAAAGTCTTTCTTGAACGAAACGGGTTTTCCGCCGATACTGTCGAGAAACTTCGCGCGGCAGGATACAACCTCGAATGGGTTGACCGCATGGGCGAATGCGAAGCCATCGAGATCGATCCAAAGACGGGCTGGCGCTTTGGCGCGGCTGATCCGCGCGGCGGCGGAGAGGCGGTGGGCTACTGATGGAGATCGGACTTTCCACACGGCATTTCACCAACCAGCGGCTCACGCCGCACATGCTCGACTTAATTCATAAGGCCGGCATGAAGCAGTTTGAGATTTTTGCGGCGCGCCAACATCTCGACTACTACGACGCAAATCACGTAGGCGATGTAGCCCAGTGGTTCAAAGACAATAGTTTGACGTTGAATTCGGTCCACGCCCCTCTTTTTGCCGGGTTTGATAACGGGCGGTCCGGTGGGCTTGCCATCTCCCCCTCATACACGGAGAAGCGCCTGCGCATCGAAGCCATGGACGAGATCAAGCGGGCGATTGAAATCGCCGAGCGGCTACCCTTCCGCTACCTGGCGCTTCACTTGGGCCGCCCGGAGGATGAGTATGACCTGCGTAAATTCGACGCGGCTTTCACCTCGCTTGAGCACTTGAGAATCTTCGCCAAGGAACGCGGCGCTGAAATTCTGCTCGAAAACACCGCGGGGGCGCTCAGCACGCCGGAGCGGCTACAGCAATTTATCCAATATACCCGCCTTGAGGTAAAGGCCTGCTTTGACGCAGGTCACGCGCACTTAACCGGTGGAGTGTCCGCTGCGATCGAGATTCTCAAGCCTTTTATCGCCACCGCGCACTTGCACGACAACCGGAAGGAACAGGACGAGCACCTGATGCCATTCGAGGGCACAATCGACTGGCCCGCGACGATAGGCGCATTGCGCGCGCTGCCCGGCCCGCCTATCGCCTTAATTGAGCTGCACGACCGCGGCCCGGGATTAGATGGGCTGGGCCAGATTGAAGAGGTCATTCGTAAGTTGAACGCATTGTAGCGGCGGCGTCCCCGCCGCCGGTTTTTAATCGTAAAGACCAGCGGCCAGAGGCCGCCGCTACAGAGTCTGTGTGACAACTTTTCGGGAAGCCGCGTAGCGCCGCCCTTCAGGGCGGCAAATGCAAGAAAACGGGTGTGCCGGGCTGAAGCCCGGCGCTACAAATGCGGGTTGTCACACAG
>JBOGJY010000250.1:0-2552 GCA_050745325.1 Terriglobia bacterium | reverse complement strand
GCGGCCAGAGGCCGCCGCTACAACTGAAGTTGTCACGCCGACTCTAAGACCCCGATTCGTCGACAACCTCAATGGCGTTTACGCTGGCATAATTCACTACCGGAACAAACCGCAGCACAAGCTTACCCTGTGCGTTTGGCCTGAGTCCACTGAAAGTCTCGTTCAAGGCCCGGTTTTCCGCGCCCGCCTGCTTAAAAACGTCGAAGTTCCTGAGCAGCGCGACGCCATTACAGTAGACGTCAAACACACGGCTGCCCGCGCCGCCCCCGCCTGTGTTATTGGAACCAAAATAGGTTTCGGCAAATTCCAGGGTGAGCTTGTACTTACCTTCGGCGACGGGAATCGCATAGTTGAAATTTCCGTACCGTTCGCCGCTGTAAAGGCCTGGATCCGGCGTGTTCGTAACCGGGATCTTCCGCACCGCGAGCCGCCCCCCCGCGAAGTACCGGTCGGCGCTCCAGAAGTGGCCTGCGTGGTCCATGAAGCAATCCTCCTGCGCGGCAATACGTACGGGATTCATTTTGCCCCGTTCAGCGGGTATAACTTCAATTGCGTTGACGAAGGGATCGGAAACTCCACGCATGAACTTAAGATGCAAGTGTCCGTCCGCACCTGGAGTGATGTCTTTGAAAACACGCACATCAGCAATCGCGTCTCCCCCGGCGTCGCTGAGCACGTCAAAATTATTCAAAAGGGGTTTGCCATTTACTGTGACCGTGAAAATGCGGCTTCCCTCGCCTCCGCCGGAAAGGGTGTCCGGGCCGTACACGGTCTCGGCAAAATAGAGCCGCAACTCATAGGTTCCGGGGCGCAGCGGAATATTATAAGAGAAATCGCCCGAACGGAACGTTCTAACCAGCGTAGGGTCGAGGGTCCTGGCGAAGAACTCCTGGGGCTGCGAAGCGGCCGCGCCACCCTCGTAATCGCGGTCGCCTTGCCACATTTGCCCCGCGCGGTCGGCGTATTGCGCCTTGGTGTAGCCCGCCAGGATGCGGACGGCTTGACGCGCGCCGTTCGATTCCGTCATCGCCGAGGCATTCGCACTCAAGGGGGAAGCCGGCAGGGTTGCAACTGATCCAGATTTGCGAATGGCGAGAATTGCAATCGCAACCGCGAGACCAGCGATGATGAACAAATAAAATTTCATCAGCGCAGGACGCTTCAATCCGGAAACCCATCGGGAGAAGCGCGACCCCGCGACCGTTGGTGGCGAGGGTTCCTTAGGGGTGGAATCAGCGGCACCGGAAGGTTGCGCCGGTCCAGAGGGCTGACCCGCAGGCCTAAATTGGGTCTTCCGAGGCTGGCTCGAAGCCGGTTCCCCGCCAACTCCAGCCCGTTCGCTCTCCTCCCGCGGGATGAATTGCGGGATATAACTGCCGGAGGGCAGAGAGACCACCAAGGCATCGCTTTTCCCCTCGCCTTGATAATACTTTTTGAGTTTCTCGCGCAGCCGGTAGACCTCAACCCGGACGATGGCGCTCTTGGTGGGATCAAAATCGGACGGGCGGCCTAGCGCGTCAACCCCAATGTTGTACTCCTTGAGGTCAAGTCCACATCCTTCAAGGTACTTTTGGCAAATGTACTGGAATAACCTCGCCAAGTTTGGGGATTTGGCGAAAGTCCGGGAGGAGAGGACGGCTGCGATCGCGGCCTCTTTCAGTGCAATGAACTCTGATACATCCGGCATATCACCCCTCTCTGGGTGCGGTAAGAGTATACCACTCCTCAGGCGGGAAGTTACATCCTGCTAAAGCTCAATGACGTTACCTTGTAACGTTGTTGAAAAGTAAAGTGGTTACGGTAATGTAACTAGCCGATAACGGGAATAGGCTTGACACATGCCTAGTCCTCATGTCTAATGCAAACCAACTTTGAAAGATTAATAATCGGCTTTAGAAGCACTAGGTAGGGTGCTGGAAAGGCTTAATTCAGATCGCTTTAGAGGTTACGAGACGGCTAGCACTTAGCAGTCCAACACGGTCTGCATCTGTTGACGATGTGAATTTCCGCGGTACGGAGATTTGGAGGAATCGAAACGATGAAGGCAAATATAGGGGTTAAGCTGGTGGTTGCGCTCGCGCTGGTGGCAGCACCCGTCGCTCGTTTGCGGGCGCAGTCACTGTTTGCCACTTTGACGGGTGTTGTGAGTGATCCTTCGGGCGCAGTAGTAGCGGGCGCGACGGTCAAGCTCATTGACGAGGCGTCGAGTTCGGCGCGCGTGACCGTAACCGATTCAGCCGGTTATTACACTTTTGCCTCCGTATCCGTCGGTAACTTTACCTACAAGCTCACGGTCGAAAAACAGGGCTTTCAGATGTATGAAGCCACCGGATTAACTATCCTGGGCGGCGAAAAGCGCAATGTGAACGTCACCATGATTTTAGGCAGCACAACGCAGACCGTTCAGGTTTCGGGCGTAGCGTCTTCCATCGTGCCGGTAGATTCCGGGGAGAAGTCGGAGACTCTGACATCACAAGAGCTGCAGAATTACATTCAAATCGGCAGCGACGCCGCCGAGTACTTGAAGATTATGCCGGGCTTTGCAATTCAAA
>JBOGJY010000249.1:0-11635 GCA_050745325.1 Terriglobia bacterium | reverse complement strand
ACGAATGCAAAGATTGACCGTCTGGTTGATGCGCTCCTGCGGCGCGAAGGCGGTAGCGTTTAGCGTGGCCTTCCTGCCCCGCCATTAGACTTCCCGAACATCAGGCAATCTCATCCGGTCCCGCCAGCGATGGAGTAATTTCCGGCAATTCGGCGGACACAGGAACCCTTGAATGGTTTCCATCTCTTCCGCGCCGGGCCAGTCGCGGGTTTTCACCTGGCGCAGGACAACATCCGTTGAACCGACACCGATGATATCAAACGCTCCAAGAGACGCCGCCGCCCGTGTGCAAGCGTAGCCTGCCGCTTCAAGCAGCCGGATGCTGCGATGCTCGTTCCGCGTGCCCTTGGCTTTCCGGTTCATTGGTGCACCTCCATAAACTTCCCTTCGGCGTCGTACAAGCCGCCGTAGACCAACACCAAGCCGAGCATCTGCCGCCTCGTCTCCGCGTCCGCGCCGAGAAATCGGACAACATCCGGCATTGGCGCATCCTCAAGGATCGTAAGCTCTGTCATCAGGCTTGGCCGGGCATCGTCAACTAGCCCAAGGCCATCCCAGGCTGCCGGACTATCCGCGCCGATCATGTGAGCCGCCACCTCTATCTGGTTTAGGTCGTGAAGCCAGTCGAGCAACTCCATGCGCCGGGCCTTGACTCGTTCCGCCAACGCTTGCGCCAGATCGTTCTCCCGGTCACGCCTTTGGCAAAGCTCACGGTACTCTGCTGGTGGAAGCCGCCTGTAAACGCCAAGCTCACGCTCCAGCTTCCGCTTGCTGCCCGAAAAGCCGCACCCGATGCGGTGACAGTGATAGACCCCCCTGGAGTCATCAAAGGCTACCGAGCGGAATCGTTTACACTTCGGACAGTCCGCCCGGTTGCGGCCCTGAGTTTGCCTCCGGCGCGTTCGAGCAATGCCGCCAAGTCGTAGCTCACTGGACCCTCCCCTTGGGTTCCCACTTCGCCAGCCATTCTGCCAAAGGCCTGGGCGGGTGAATCCGTGCAGGATTGCCGGTGTCTGGATTGATAACGGCGTAACATCCAGCGCAATTGGGCAAGCCGCAAGAGGTGACTGATTCTTGGGGTGAATCACAGGGGGTGTTTTTCGTCACTACAGTACCCTCTTGCGCCTGGTGTTTGGGGACCGGATTTGACGGCTCGGAGACCCCAACTCCAATCGACCTTAGCGCCGCCAAAGCTCGCTCTACGATGGGGTCTTTCATTGTGCAAACCTCCATATATCCGGTTCAAAAGGGGAACATGGGGAACAAGGCGCATAAACATTGGCTGAAACCAACTTTTCCACAGGGGAACAGAAGCCTTTGTGTTCCCTATCGAAAATCGCATTTTGACCAGTATTCATGCGGGTTGTTCCCCTGTTCCCTTTTCAGGACGTAGGTAACGGGATATTGCGTCTTCAAGCTCCGAGAAAACGTACCCTTTGCCAGTGGCTTCGCCTGCCCGAACCTTTCGCGCTTGAACCCCAAAAGGCCGGAGCATTTTAGCCAGCTTGCGCGGGGTCAATTCCACGTCACTTTTCCACAGCCCGTCGGCGTCTGCCTGGAGCGCCCCAAGGATGTCTCTGGAAAGCCAATTCTCTTTCCCTTCCGGCCATGCTGCCCTTAAATCTTCCAGGAGCTTAAGAGGCAGCGAGTCGTCGGCATCGTCATTGACCTTTTGGCCGCACAGGGCCTTAGCGTCTTTCTGGAGTTGCCCGATCCGGCCTGAAGCTACCACCGCGCACACCGCAAATAGGGGCGAGAAGATTTCCTCGTCTCTGTCTTGGAGGAAGGTTAGCGGGTCAAGCCTTTGGTAGGTATCGGAGATTGACTTCAGGCTCTTCAAGGCAAGCCCGGCGATTGCCGCCTTGATCGGCTCGGCTTCCAGATGCGCTCGCTTGAAGGTGAATCGTTCGATAGTGTCTCCCGGCATCTTACGTTGCAGCCGGATGACGATGGAGCGGTCAGCCAGAGTATCCGGCAGTCTGCCAATTGCCGCAAAGACCTTCGGACAGTAGATCGTGAAGGCTTTCACTTCATGGTTGTTCCCAACGCAGCGGATTACCGTCTGACCCTTCTTGTATCCGCAGTTCAGGATGGATAAAACGGCCTGATCCCGCTCAGACTTCTGCCGCCGGGAAAGGCTCTCTACTTCGTCAAAGAGTAGCGTGGGAGTCTCGCGCTCGATGTACCTGAACAGCGCCGCCTCGGTTGGGGTTGTCCCGCGCCAGGGCTTCGACACGACAAGCTCCAACACCTCTTCGGTTCGGGTCTTTCCGCATCGCTTCGCCGGGGAGAGCAGCGCCAGATAGGGAAATGCGTCGAAGGCGTCAAACAGGTAGGTTGCGATCACCCACAACGACATGGTAAGCGTTGCCTGTGCCGGGAGGATGACGTACTGCCCAATGAACTTCTCGATGTCCTCCAATGCGTTGCCGAAATCAACCTTGGCGTCGGTGATTGACTCCGGCTTCGTGTCGGCCTTAGAGAACAAGGCCGCCGTACCGCCAGCCCTTCTTCCCGGTACAGCCGGTACACCCGTTTGTGATTTACGTGCCAACCTTCGCGGTCGAGCAATATTCTCAGGCGGCGATACCCGAACCGGCGCCGCTGGGCGGCCAGTTCCCGCAGCCGCTCGCGTAGTTCGAGGTCTCTCGCCGGGCGCTCCGCACGGACCGAATACCGGTAGCTCGACCGCGCCGCCCCGATCAACGCGCAGACACGCCGCTCGCTTAACTCTGCGTGCGCTTCCTTCATCACGCCGACGGCCTCGCGCCGCTCCGCCGGCGTCGCTACTTTTTTGCCAGTACCGTCTTCAACGCCTGAAGATCCAGCGCCTGATCCGCCACCATCTGCTTCAGCCGCCGGTTCTCCTCTTCCAACTGCCGCAGCCGCCGCGCTTCGCTCACCTCCAGCCCGCCAAACTTCGACTTCCAACGATAGTAGGTCTGGTCGCAAATCCCGTGTTTCCGACAGATCTCCTTCACTGCCACTCCCGCTTCCCCTTCTTTCAGCAGCCCAATAATCTGTTCCTCCGTAAACCGGTTCGACTTCATTTCGTCCTCCTTGGGTTGTTATACCCCGGAAGACTCACATTTCAACTGGTCCAGTTTTTGGGGGGCAGGTCAAATCCTTCCACTGACATCCCCGCCGACGATCCCACCTTCTAATTCCATCGGAATAGGGGGAAGCCTCGCGGCGTTCCCCCTCCCATACCACTGTACATGCGGGTCCGTATGCAGCAACAAGAGCGGCAATGTTGGCTTGGTCTTGAGTGTTCGGGGAATGGATTACGAATACCTGGAGTCTTACGCCAGTGACAATCTCACCGAGCGGCTCGAATCAACCTTCAGAATCTTCAATGAAGAAAGAGAACAGTTACTCATACCTTAGCGCCACCACGGGGTCGATTTTTGTGGCGTGTCGCGCCGGCAGATAGCTTGCGAGCGTTGCCACAGAGAGCAAGAGTACGGAGACGGCGACGAACGTCATGGGATCGGTTGGCTGAACTTTGAAGAGAAAGCCCGATATCAGCCGCACGAGGACCAAAGAACACACAGTGCCTATCGCCAGGCCGATAATCGACAGGATAAGGCCGTGTCCAATCACCATTCTCATCACATCACCGCGCTGCGCGCCAAGGGCCATCCGTATCCCGATTTCTCGCGTGCGCTGGCTTACAAAGTACGCCATCACGCCGTAGATGCCGAAAGCCGCGACAACAAGAGTAAGACCCGCGAAGAGGCTGAGCAGTACAGCACGAAAGCGGGGCTGCAAGGCGGAGTGTTCAATCAATTGGTCCATTGTGAAGGCCCACATGACACGCTGGCCACCAGGGATGGCCGCAATTCGATCTAAGATCACGTTCGCTAAAGCCAAAGGATTACCGGCCGTGCGCACCATCAGAACGGGTTGCGCTGGAGGTTTTTGGACCCTTGGGAAGTAAATCTCAGGACCGGGCGGTTCGTCGAGCTTGAGAAATCGTGCGTTCGAGGCCTCGCCAACGATCTCACAATACCTGGAATCAGAGCTTAGAATGTTCAGATCCATTCGCTTTCCAATGATGTTCTCGCCCGGCCACATTGCTTCGGCGCCGGCTTCGTTTAGAATGGCTACACACGGTGCACTGTAAGAGTCGGAGCGGCTGAATGGACGCCCATGAAGTAGGGAAATCCCCATGGCTTGGAAGTAATTTACGCTTACCTTGTTCTCCTCCATAAGCGGGCTCTTGACCCAGCCTTGATTGGGCTTTTCGATGCGAAACAACGTACTTACCGGACCGAGGAACGGCAGATTTGATCCGAGCGTGGCTGATTCGACACCTGGAATAGCACGAACGCGGTCAAGGACCTCGCGCTGAAATGCGAGCAACGCGGTCTCTCCCGGATTTCCTTCGGGAATCGCGAACCACGCGCCAATGAGATGATGGGAGTTAAATCCAAGCGGCACGTCCAACAGTTTCGAAAGACTCCGGAGCGTAAGCCCAGCGGCCGTTAGCAGAACCACGACCAAGGCGATCTGACCGGCTGTAAGAAAACTCTGAGGACTCCGCCACCAGCCTCTTCGGCTGGAGGGGCGCGAATTCTGATCGCCCTTGATGTAGCTGCTCAAATCTAATCGGGTGGCACGCAAGGCGGGTGCAAGCCCCGAAAGAAGCCCCGTCGCCACCGAGATAGCGATTGAGAACCCGAGGACCCAGGCGTCAATGCCCGCGTTAGCCAGCCGCTGGACGCTTCCGGAAGCCAGAATGCGAAGCCCGCTCAATCCCCACACCGAGATGCCCAAGCCGAAGCAGTCCCCCAGCAGCGCGAGCAACACCGTCTCGGCAAGCACCAGCCTCACCATTTGCGACTTGCTCGCGCCCAGCGAAACGCGGATCGCCAGCTCGCGCTCGCGGGTAGCATTCCTGGCCAAGATCAGGTTAATCACGTTCGCGCACGCGATGAGCAAAACCAGTCCAGCCCCGCCAAGCAGCACCCAAAACAGCCGGGTCACGGGAGCGGCCACTTGGTCCTGAAGCCGGGCGAGCCTGAATTTTAGGCCTTGATCGGTGCTTGGGTATTCACGCGAGAGACGCCGTGCCAGTGTTTCGAGATCGGCGTTGGCGCGTTGCAGCGAGACCCCGTGCTTCAATCGTGCAATCACAGGAGTGCCGTAAAGGTCGCGGTTGCTCGCGTTGGCTGGTGAGAGGGTTTCGGGCAGCCAGGCCCGGACGAATGGATCAGGGAACTCGAACCGAGGCGGCATAACGCCTACCACCCGATACGGCTGGTTATCGAGCCGAATGGTTTTTCCGATCACACGCGGGTCGCTGCCAAAGTCCTGCACCCAGAGGGAATGGCTGATCACCGCCACTTGGCCCTCACCGGGCCATGCCTCTTCGGGCCTTAGCCGCCTACCCATCGCAGGCCGGACGCCGAGTGCTTTAAAAATTTCGGGCGACACCAGCAGTGTGTCGATGCGCGCATAAAGTTCGGCTCCAGTCAGATTCATTTCCTGTCGGCTGCCGTGAAAAGCCAAACTGTCAAAGACATCGTTATGCGCGCGGATTTCGAGAGCGTCCGGAAGCGACATTCCCTGCCACGCGAGCGACATCGGCGCAGAACTGGCTTTAATGGTCACGAGACTCCTGGCGTTGGGATATGGCAACGGGTGGAGCACGGTCGCGTTAAAGGCGCTGAAGATCGCGGTGGCGCACCCGATACCAAGACCGAGCGTCACAGCGGCAGCGAGAGAAAACGTCGTATTCCGACGGAGCGTCCTAAGCCCGTAACTAAAATCCTGAACCACTGATGACACGCTCAAACCTCAGATCCCAGCTTCTTTTTCCCTTGATCCCTGTCCAGCGAGAAAACGGCCACATCCTCGATCGCAGGCCTCGCAAGTCCCTGTTTAACCAGCCACATGATTTGCCGAGATACGTAATCCTTGTGGCGTCCGCTATCTGCTGCCAAAATATCACGAAGCAGCCCTAGAGTCATTCCGTCGCGCCCGGTCCGCGGTTCGTTGTTAGCGCCGCATCGGCCTAGCTCCGAGAGAGCGCGCTTCAGCAATGTCAGATTCAGGCACTCAGCCGCGATGATTTCGGGGGCTAAGGGTAGGTTCAATCCGCTGCGCACCGCTTCCTCTCCGGGAGGCGTTCCAAGTACCAGGCGTCGTGCCGCCTGGCGGCGTGGAAAAGATGCTCGACGAGCGCCTGACTGACCGCGTGAATCTCCGTCACGTTCCACGCCGCGCGGACGGCTGTGCGGAAGTGCCCGAGATAGGTTTGGATGGTTTGCGGGTTTCCGTGCGGCGGGTATTCTTTGAGATGGAACAACGCGGAGCGCTGGTCGCCTTCCGTAACCATCAGCAGGGCGTCGATCCGCCGCCGGCCTTCGGTCGAGACCTGGGCAGCGATGCGCTCCAAGACATCGCCCTCGGCGCGGGTGCAAAAGGAGGAGACCAGGCGGTTGAACACGGCGGCCCGCGGCAATACATAGCGCCAGCTACGCACGATTTGTTCGGCTTGAGGGAGAATCTCCTCCGGCGCCTGACCCTCCGCCATGCGTTCGCCCACCCAGGCCGCGAGACGCTCCCGGCCCCGCTCGTCCAACTCCTCGACCGACAGGTGCTGGCGTAGGCGTTGCCGGTATTCGCTCTCGGTCGCTGGGCGCGGCGGCGCGAGTAGCAGAACCGGTGGCAGGTGGATCTGCGCCGCCAGATAATTCACAATGCGCACGGGCGTCGCGTCGGGCTCAAGGAAGCGTCCGTAACGGCGCAGGACGCAAAGCTCGAGCGCAAACCGCAGGCAGTTGTCCCCGCCGCGGCACAAGAGAACCGCTCGAAGGTCGGCCTCCGACAAGGTCCAATCGCGGCCCAGTTCTTCGAGGCTGGGATCTTCCGGCAAGACCACGCCACTCGCCAATCGCTGGGGCGCTTCTTCAGAGAATTCGGCCATGGGTTACGGGTCGTCACCCTTCTCCACCGCCCGGGCCAGTGCCTCGGCCGACGGTCGCAGGTAGACCGCCGTGGTGTCGAGCGACTCGTGTCCGAGCAGGGTGGCCAGCTCGACCAGCTTTCCGGGATTGCGGCGCAGGAAGGAATGGGCGAAGCTGTGCCGACAGGTATGAGCCGAGACCGCAAGGCGGGTGATCTTGGCCCGGCGGGCCAGTTTCTGGATCGTGGCCTGCATGGTGCGGAGAGACATCTCCCGGCCGCCGCGCTCGCTCAGGAACAGCGGATCGTGCGCGGCGATGCCCGGTCGCGCTTTCAGATACAGACTCAGGGCCCGGCGCGCGCTGGCGTTCAAGGGGACTTCCCGTTCCTTGCTGCCCTTTCCCGCGCGCACCCGGACCCGGCCCGAGCGGTCTTTGATTTCGCAGTCGGCGATCGTCAGCCGGGCGGCCTCGCCCACCCGCAGGCCGGTTTCGAGCAGCATCTGAAGGAGGGCGTAGTTCCGGCGCGCCAGCCCGTGGCCGGTCTGGCCGGCGGCCCGCAGGAGCGCTGAACCTCTGCAGGTTGGAGGCCCTTCGGCTGAGAAGCCGCCGGGCGGCGCAGGAATCGAAGCGCGGTGGCGGGATTCGAGCGGATGATTTTTTGCTGTTGGGCCCAGGCGAAGAATTTCTTGAGCGCCTGGACCTTGCGGTTGACGCTCGAGGCGCGGAGCTTCTCCGAGCGAATAAGGTGCTGGCGGTAATTGACGAGATCGACCGTGTTGACCCGGCCGAGGGCGGCTCGGGCGCCGCGGGTCTCTTCGATCCAGCGCCGGAACCGCCCAAGGTCGCCCGCGTAGCCGCGCCGGGTTGCCTCGGCGAGATCGACCAGGCGCAGGCTGCGCACGAAGGCGCGGAAGAGGCGATCCCCCAGGATGGCCGGGACCCGGCGTATTACACGCATAATCAACCCCCAGCTTAGGGTATCATTTTGCTGCGTGTAATACAGGTTTTTTCAGCGGAGATATGGCGCACAGGAAGCAATGCACGCCGTGATTTCGCGAAAGAAGGGGGTGTTTAATGCCCTTATCACCGCTCCACGGCTACCTGGAACCCCTATTCGGTAAGCCTAAGAGCCAAGTGATGGCCTACAACCTGCTGAAAAGGAGACGCTTGCGCGTCGGTCGAAACGACATTGCGTGTAATACGTTAGCGTAACAAATTGTCCGATTGTGGCCGCTACCCGAAAATGCAGCGGCGAAGGTGGGATTGTAGCCTCAACAAGTCTGCAAACCGGGGCGTTCTTGACTGGCGTTGTCATATATGACAACATACCGCTATGGGGCGGTCATTTCTCTGAAGTTAGCGAATGTGCGAAAGGAAATGCGTCCCGATGGCCATGACCCGAAAAACACGGCCCGTTTCCTGGATCAAGGCGGCGCGCAAGGAATTCGAGAGGTTCCCGGAAGGGGCCAGGTCGATGAGCCTTACCGCGTTGACGATGGCGGCAGAGGGCGGTAAGGCCGATATTGCAAAACCGATGCGCGGGCTGGGCTCGGGCGTGTTTGAGATTGCCTTGCCGTATCGGAGTGATGCGTTTCGGGTGGTCTACGCCGTACAACTCGCCGAGGAAATCTGGGTTGTGCATGCGTTTCAGAAGAAATCGACGCAGGGCATCAAGACGCATCAGCGCGAAACGGAGCTGATCAAGGACCGATTGAAGAGATTGAAGGAGATGTTGCGATGAAAAGTGCACGGATGGAAGTGGTGCGCGGCAGTGGGAATGTTTTCCGTGATCTCGGGCACGAGAACGCGGACGTCGAACATTTCAAGGCAATCCTTGCCACCGAAATCATTAAGGCGCTCGACCGGGAAGGCTTGAGCGTGCGCGCCGCGCAGGGGCGCACAGGAATTGCGGCGGCCGACTTCTCCCGTATCCGTAACGCGGACCTCGGCCGGTTCACTGTCGATCGGCTCATGTCGATCATCAACCGGCTTGGGGCGCGGGTGGAAGTGAAAGTCAAAGTCCGGCGCGCGGAGCCGGTCGAGCACGCCGCGAGCGTGTAAACGGCTAAAAGATACTCTGTGGACACGGGGAAACGGAGTGGGGAAGCGCGGGACATCGTCTGTCGGAGCAGGGAAGAGATCGATCATTCTGAGCTACCTCCAGCACGACCACGCAGTTCCCGCTTGGCCGCAATTTCTCGTTGTCATTGTAATCAGCACGGCATATAAATAAATGCGCGTGAGATCACAAACTCCGGAGATCACAACCGCCCCAAACCGTCAAACGGCATGGTGGCGTTGATGACCAAGTCATGTTGACGAATCCGTTGGCCCTTGCCCCGACTCTGACCCCGCACGGCCGTCTTACGCTCAGTGAAACGGACGACACGCCCGCCCTGGACGCGGAGCTCGCCGGACGCCTGCAGAGCGCGTTCGCGCGCGGCTCGGGTCACGAGAACAGCAGCAATCCGGGGGTCGAATCCGGGAAGCCATTTGTAATCAACATTGACACCGGAACCTCCGGCTGGCAAAGTCAAAGAATGTCCAGCATTTTGACACCCCATAGTCGGGATCTGCCATCATCAACGCTCTAAAGAATCAATAGGTTGTGTTTATACCCCCGACTTGCTGCGCTCTCGAAAGACCGGCGTCAGCCGCGCCTGCCGTTACGAACCCGACCTCAACCCCGCCTATCAGGAAATGGCCTCGCATTACGGCGTCGGCGTGCTGCCGGCGCGGCCTCGGAAGCCTCGGGACAAGGCCAAGGGGGAAAATGCGGTCCTGGTGGTGGAACGCTGGGTGGTCGCGGCTCTCCGCCATCGCCGCTTCTTCAGCCTCGCGGAGCTTAACCAGGCGATTCGCGAATTAGTCGACAGGCTCAACCAGCGGCCCTTCCGCAAGCGCTCCGGCTCGCGGGCGAGCTTGTTCCAAGCGTTGGACCGGCCGGCGCTTCAGCCGCTCCCCGCCGAACGCTTCGAGCTTCACCACTGGGCGCAAGCGCGCGTCAATATCGATTACCACGTCCAGTTCGACCACCACTTCTACAGTGTTCCCTACACGCTCACGGGCGAACTCGTGGAGATTCGCTCTACGGCGACGACCCTCGAGATCTTCCACCGCGGCCAGCGCGTCGCTTCCCGCGTCCGCAGCCGCCACCCCTATCAAGCCACGACCGTGAACGAACATCGCCCCAAGAGCCATCAGCAGCACTTGGCCTGGCCGCCCTCGCGCCTGATCGGCTGGGCGCAGTCCGTCGGACCGGCCACGGCGCAGTTGTTCGCCGCGATTCTCCAAAGCAAGCCGCATCCGGAGATGGGCTATCGCTCCTGCCTGGGCATTCTGCGCCTGGGTCAGCGCCATTCGATCGAGCGCTTGGAGGCGGCCTCCCAGCGGGCGGTCACGACCGGCGCTTGTTCCTATCACAGCGTGAAGTCGATTCTGGAACGCTCGCTCGACCGCCAGGCCCTGGAGACGCCGCCCTCGTTGCCGCCCCTCGTCCACGAGAATCTGCGCGGTGCTTCGTATTTCGACTCCGCTTCCCGCTCGCCGCGGCCCCCCTTCCTACCCTATTTCGCCAAGGAGCCCGAATGCTAAATCAACCGACGCTCGATAGACTCGAAACCTTACGCTTGCACGGTATGGCCGAGGTCTTTCGCGCCCAAGCCGATCCGGCCCAACGCGACGGCCTCGCCACGCTGAGCTTCGAGGAACGCTTCGCCCTCCTCGTCGATCAGGAGTGGACGTGGCGGCAGAACCGCGCCCTGGCGCGGCGCCTCACCCAAGCCAAATTCCGTTATCGCGCCTCGGTCGAGGACATCGACTTCCGCACCCCGCGCGGCCTGGACCGCTCGCTCCTCCGCTCCTTGACCCAAAACTCCGCCTGGGTCACCGAGCATCAGAATATTTTCTTGTTGGGGCCGACCGGCGTGGGGAAAAGCTGGCTCGCCTGTGCCCTAGCCGAGAAGGCCTGCCGCGACGGCTTCAGCGCTTTCTTTCTCCGCGCTCCCCAACTGTTTCGCGACCTGGCCCTGGCCCGCGCCGACGGTAGCCTGGGCGCCAAATTGGCCCGGCTGGCCCGCATGGATGTACTCATCGTCGATGATTGGGCCCATGCCCCGTTGGCCGAAAGCGAGCGGCGCGACTTCCTGGAGGTTGCCGAAGATCGCTATCAGCTCCGCTCCACGATCCTCACCAGTCAGATTCCTCTCGCCCGCTGGCACGAGCTGATTGGCGATCCCACTTTGGCCGACAGCATCCTCGACCGGCTGGTGCACAACGCTCACCGCATCGAAGTGCACGGTGAATCGATGCGCAAGAAACGCGGCGGGAAGCAGGATGGAGCCGAATAAGGGGGGTCCCTCCGGTCGAGGGGCCGCGAGATCGTCGCTCCTGGGCCATCCTGGCGCAAGATTTTGGTGAGAAAACTTCGCATAGGGGCCAAGGAAGAAAAAAGGAGTCGTACCGAAGCCGCGACGGACCTGCCCTCGGCGTCGCGGAGTTTACCCTGAGCCGAGCGAACGGGCTCCGAGCAAGACGCCACGAAAGCGCCGTGGAAATGACGCCCGGTGGAAAGCCTGGAAAACTCAAAAAGCGAGTTTCCCACTCTTATAGTGGCACTGGAGAGGAGATTTTAAGAAAGGAAATTTCCACAGTCTTCCGTTGTGGAAATCTCTCCTTGCCGTTGATCGGGCTGTGTGCCAGCCTGAACAAGGGCAGGCGCC
>JBOGJY010000248.1:0-11829 GCA_050745325.1 Terriglobia bacterium | reverse complement strand
TTGGGAACTCGGTCTGATGGCCGTTCGCACCGCCACCTGGCGCTCGCAGGGCTTCGAGTTTCCCGTCAAGCGATCCACGAATCCGCCTGTTGTATCGAGCCACTTCCGCAGCGGACGGCCAATCGCCGGGCTG
Source organism: Terriglobia bacterium (assembly GCA_050745325.1). Taxonomy (GTDB): domain Bacteria; phylum Acidobacteriota; class Terriglobia; order UBA7540; family UBA7540; genus RH2-MAG17b. Next base: position 11,696 of record JBOGJY010000248.1, on the reverse strand, counting down.
GTCGGATGGCAGGCCGCCGTCTACGGGGTCAATTCCGAAAGCAAACAAGTTGTCGAAGGTTTTATTGAAGGGGCTCAAGCCCGGAAGCCGGTCTCGGAGGAGGTTCCATTCGAACGCCTCGAGATGTCCCAAATAGAAAATGATCCGGTGCCGCTCGGGGATCGGCCGCGCGTACAAGCTGTCGGGCTTTACGAGATCAAAGAGCCGATCGGTTTGGATGCGAGCATCCGCCAAGCGAGAGAGAAGCGTGTGATGCGCTTCAACCTGTTCCTGCACGTGAATCATTGTCAGCCTCCTACCCAGCCGATGTTCCCCTGACGTTCCTGTTGCCGGCTCCAGCTATCGCTTCAAACGCTTGAAGTTTCGATATCTGTGGTTCCCAACCCACTTAGATTCATTTGCCATTCGTTAGGTTCCATCGGAGAACGGACTCCCTTGCCGGGAAGACCCGCCTGCAACGGAGGAGGGGCCTTTACGTTTTACACGATCCTCACGAAAGCATAGGCTGTGATTATAACGCCCTTGCCTGGGGTGTTGTACACCGGCTACCGATACTACAAAATTGACGATGTAGGCGCGTCGAAACGCATCAACTCTAGCGAGAGCCCTCACAGCGAACTGGCCCTTGGCACTCGGCCAATTCACTATGATGACAAAGGGGAGGGCAGGCGTCCTTGATCTAAAAAGTGGCGCCGCAGTCCCAATTGCCCGGATGTTCGCGTGTGTTCGATAGAACATTGCGGATGGTTGCCGTGAGGTTTCAGAGGACGACAGCCTCAAAGACCAAGCTCGACGGGCTTTTGACACCAGCCTATACGGCTTACCGCACTCCGGTATGAGGACCCACACAATGAACAGGAAATTTGATCTCGTAACGGTCGGGACAGGAACTGCGGCGGCTACCGTAGCCTCAGCCTGCCGCCAAGCCGGCTGGCGAGTGGCGATAATTGATTCAAGACCCTTCGGAGGGACTTGCGCGCTGCGAGGGTGTGATCCCAAGAAGGTGCTTGTGGGCGCAGGTGAGATCATCGACTGGGCCAAGCGTATGAAGGGCTCCGGTATCAGCGGCAATACGGTCAGGATTGACTGGCCGGAATTAATGCGTTTCAAGCGAACTTTCACCGATCAGGTTCCGAAGCAACGGGAAGAGGGTTTCGCCGAGTCAGGCATTGCCACCTTCCATGGTCGTGCGAGCTTTGTCGGTGCAAACACAATCCAGGTTGGCGCTGATGTACTCGAGGGTCGATACGCCGTGGTGGCTGCAGGAGCGAAACCGGCTCGCCTGGGAATTCTAGGTGAAGACCTCTTGACCACCAGCGAACAGTTTCTGGATCTTGATGGTTTGCCGGAACGCATTGCGTTTGTGGGTGGAGGGTACATCTCTTTCGAGTTTGCCCACGTGGCAGCACGCGCCCAAGCGAAGGCTACAATTCTGAGCCGCGGACCTCAGCCCCTGGTTGGTTTTGATCCCGATCTCGTCGGTCTGCTCGTTGCAGGAACGCGCGAACTCGGCGTAGACGTTCAGTTACAAACGTCCGTAGATAGGATCGAAAAGGCTTCGGCCAGTTTCGTCGTGCACACTTCAACTGATGGTAAAAGAGGGCGATTCGAGGCAGATATGGTGGTGCATGGGGCGGGACGGGCGCCAGAAATTGACGATCTCAATCTGAGTATAGCCGGCATCGAGTGGAACGAACGACAGGGGGTCAAGATCAACGAGTATTTACAGAGCGTCTCCAATCCGGCTGTCTATGCCGCCGGCGACGCAGCAGCCAGCGGAGGCCTCCCACTAACGCCGGTCGCGGGTTACGAAGGACGCATTGTTGCCGCCAATCTGCTCAAGGGGAATCATGCAATACCCAACTATAATGGAATTCCGACAGTTGTTTTCGCGATCCCGCACCTGGCTGCGGTGGGCCTTCGGGAAAAGGAAGCCCGGGATCGGAATCTGCGTTTTCGCGTCAATCACGGCAACACGTCCGGCTGGTATTCTTCGCGCCGGGTTGGGGAGAAATACTCAGGGTATAAAATCTTGGTGGAAGAGGATACCGACCGTATCCTTGGCGCGCACTTGCTGGGTCCCAATTCGGACGAACTGATCAATCTTTTTGCCCTGGCCATGCGGTCGGGAATATCCGCCGCGGCGCTCAAGGAAACGCTGTTCGCTTATCCTACGCAAGGGTCTGATTTACAATATATGTTATAGGCCGTGATGCTAATCAGAGCCATTCGGATCTCAGCATAATGCCGACATAGAACACTTTATCTAAGCTTCTACAGCGCGATCAATATATGGCTTGAGTATCATATTGCTCACACATCTCATTGTCATCTGATGTGCTACAGATAGAACAGGCTCAAACGCGGCAATTGGTAAAACTCAAAAAGGCGTTTCTTCAGAAACTGCCGTTCCACCGATTCAATCTGAGCTGCGGTCATCTTGCGGCGGCAAGTTACGAGGCTTCGATCCACTTCCTCCCGTATCAGAACCATCTGATCGATCGTAGTTCCCCTGGTCAACGAGGCGAACAGGCGGTCTTCAATCGCGCTGAGAGTCCTTTCCAAAGCTTCAAGGTTGGCCAGTAGTTCTTCCACGCCTTTCGCGCTCGCGCCCCGCAAAGCGCGCGCGTTCTCTTCGAGGTCCGCCGCTGTCCGCTCATCGTCCGCGGTGTGAGCGCGCTCCGCCGCCTTGTCCAATGCCATCGCGCACTGATTGAGGAAACGGATAACCTGCTCGGGAGCGAAAGGCGGCGCCGTATTGGCGCTTTTCGGGCCTGCCGGGCTTGCCGCGCCGCTTTCAACGGCCGCTGTCGCCGCCCGGTCCGCCGCCTGCATAACCTCCTGCGTGCAAAAGGCAAGCCCGTTCACCTTAGTGAAACGCCGCGGACGCCGGGCATATTTCTCAAAGGTCCGCTGGATGCCCTCGCAAACCGCTTGCAGAGGGATTCCCGCCTCCTTCCATGATTCAATCAACGCCCAATCGAGCGTGGAAAGTAGAAGGGGCGTGCCGCGCTGGCGCCTGAAGCACTCCTCAATTTCGGTGAAGTAATTGAAATAGTTTTCGAAGTTCATTCCTGCTTGCGCCGGACCGAGGCCGCGTGACGTTCGTAAATAATACGCAATCCTTCGAGCGTAAGCGATCCATCCACCGGCAGCTTGTATTTGGATGCCGCGGCCACGAGTGGCGCTTGCCCGCCTGTCGCGACAATCTTGGTCGTCTTACCCAGAACGGTAAACAGCCGGTCGAGAATACCGTCCACCAGCCCGATCGCGCCATAGTACAAGCCGGACTGCATACTGCCAATCGTGTTCGAGCCGATCACTGTTTCCGGTTTCCGGATTTCAACTCGCGGCAGTCGCGCGGCGCGCTGGAATAGAGCTTCGGCCGCCACCCCGATTCCCGGCGCAATCACCCCGCCGAGATATTCTCCCTTCGTCGAAACAACGTCAAAAGTAACGGCGGTTCCGAAGTCAACCACCACGCAGGGGCCGCCAAGCTTCTCATACGCGGCGACGGCGTTGGCAATGCGGTCCGCGCCCACATCCTGAGGGCTGTCGTAAAGAACGGGCATTCCGGTGCGTGTACCGGGACCGAGAAAGACGGGCTTCAGATGGAAGTATTTGGCCGCCATCTCTTCGAGCAGGCCATTGAGCGGAGGAACAACGCTTGCCACCATCATGCGTTTAATCGAGCTGGCTTGCATTCCGTCGAGCGATAGCAAGTTTCGGATCAGAATGCCGTATTCGTCAGCCGTCTGCGCGCGATTGGTCGAGAGGCGCCAGTGGCCACGCAGCTCGTTACCTGCGTAAACACCTACAACCGTATTTGTGTTGCCAACATCAATGACCAGAAGCATGATAGGTAGCTCACTTAATCTCAATCACTTCGCCTGAGACGAGCGCGGCGGCGCGGCCATCATCAAATTTCAGCCGCAGGGCGCCGGTCGATTCCAGGCCTTCCGTGACCGCCAGCAATTCCCCAGCGTCAGTTTTCACGCGGACGCGCTTGCCACGGGCGAATGTGGATTTCTGCTCCCACATTCGCGCAATCGCGCCGCTTCCCTGCCCCAGCAGAATACAGTAGAAATGCTGCAATTGCCGCAGCACGCCCGCCAGAAGTTGAATCCGTGAATACACCTTGCCGCTCTCCATCCGCAGTGAGATGGCTACCGGCCGAATCCCGGCGGGCATATCCTGGTGGTTCACATTCAAGCCGATTCCCACCACGACGGCGTGAACGCGGTCGAGTTCGGCGTTCATCTCCGTAAGAATGCCACCCATCTTCTTCCCGCCGAGCAGCAAATCGTTGGGCCACCGGATATCCGGCGCGAGTCCCGTCAGCTCCGCGACCGCCTGATGGATGGCAAGGCCCGCCATCAAGGTGAGAATCGGCGCTGCGGAGGGCGCAAGCGGCGGCCGCAAAATAACCGAAACGTAGATGCCAGCCGACTTTTCCGAATACCAGCTTCTTCCAAAACGGCCGCGTCCGGCCAATTGCTCTTCCGCGACAACTACCGTGCCGTGCGGAGCCCCATCGCTTGCAAAGCGCAAAGCCAGCGTATTCGTTGAACCCGCTACAAAATAATGGATGATTTTTCTGCCCATCTCGCATTCGCCAAGCGCAGCCGAGACCAGGCTTGGCGTCAACACGTCCGGCAGCTTCTGAAGCTGGTATCCACCCCCGGCAAGCCCGCGGATTTTAACTCCCTGCCGCCGCAGTTTTTCGATCCACATCCAGACGGTTCCGCGCGTCACACCGATCTCATCGGCGATCTTCGGCCCCGGCGCCACGACCGTCGCATTTTCCACCAGCAGATGGATCAGCTTGTCGATTCTGCGATCGGTGGGCTGGGCCGCCTTTTTGCCTGCATGTTCCGGCGAGTTGTTCTTCAAACGGCTTGTACCGGAATTCACAACCGCCCCATATTCAGCGCCGCGGTAGAAACACAATTTCGCAGATTCCGCATATGTGTTTCATGCGCCTGTAAGGCGATCGAGTGACTGAACAACCTTTTCATAGTGCGCGCTCAGCTCCTCGCGCCGTTTTTCAACCCCTCGCACGACGTCCCGCGGCGCGCGGCTGAGGAATCCCTGATTCTCAAGCTGACTGCGGGCCTGAGCCAGCGATTGCTCAATCTTACCCTTTTCCTTTTCCAGGCGGGCGCGCTCGGCTTCGATATCCATGTGGGCTTCATGAAATAGGCGGAGGTCCGTCGTGGCCGTCACCGGGATGCGCTCCGCGTCAGCAGGCAAGCGGCCAGTGGTGAAATTCAACGCTTCAAGACCTGAAAGCCGCAGAATGGCTTCCTGGCACTCGCGGAAAAGCGCGAGCAGCCTGCGGTCATCACTCGCAACCTGCCCGCTGGGCCTCTCGCGCTGCAACCCCCGCTCAGCCTTCGCATTACGCGTCCCAACCACCAGGGCACAGATTTCCTCAAACTCTTTTTCAGAAACGGGGTCCTTGGCGCGCTCTCCAGTCAAGCCAAACTTTGACAACGAAATTGACGCTGCCTCCTCCGCGCCGGGAAGCCGATGCCAGAGTTCCTCGGTAATAAACGGCATGAAAGGATGTAGTAAATGAAGCGCAGCCTTGAAGACGCGCATCAGGTTAATCCACGCAGGAGAAGGCTTAGGCTCCGCCGTAGTCTGCGTGATTTCGGGCTTCACCCACTCCAGGTACCAATCGCAAAACTCATGCCAGAAAAAGTGATAAATGGTATGGGCGGCTTCGTGGAAACGGTAGTTTGCAAGACTCTCATTCATTTCCTCTGTCACCCCGACCAATCGGGAGAAAATCCAACGATGGGCAAGCGCCGCCTGGGCGTGGTTCTCCTTGTGATCAGCGGTTGCCCCGGCAAACCCAAGCTCCGGAATAGGTTCCAGCGCCATGGCGAGAGCCTTGCGTACAGGCGCCGGCTGGCGGTCGAGGTTCATCAGGATGAATCGCCCGGCGTTCCATATCTTATTGGCAAACGCGCGATACGACTCTACCTTGTCTTCGCTGAAGGTAATGTCCGTGCCCGGCGCGGCGCTGATGGCGAGCGCAAAGCGCACCGCATCCGTGCCATATTTCGCCGTGACCTCGAGCGGGTCAAGCACGTTTCCCTTGGTCTTTGACATCTTCTGCCGCTCCGCATCGCGCACTAAGGCGTGAATATAAAGCGTGTGGAACGGAACATCGCCCATGAGCTTGAGGCCCATCATGATCATGCGGGCGCCCCAGAAAAAAAGGATGTCTTCACCCATGATCATCAGATTGTTGGGATAGAATCGATCGAGGTCCTGCGTCTGTTCCGGCCAGCCGAGCGTGGCGAACGGCCAGAGCGCGGAGCTGAACCAGGTATCGAGCACATCCTGGTCAGCGCGAAGCTGCCGGGACTGGCACTTCAGGCAGGTCTTCGGCTCCTCCCGGGATACAATCACCTCATTGCACGCATCGCAATACCAGGCCGGAATTCGGTGCCCCCACCAAAGCTGGCGTGAAATGCACCAGTCGTGGAGGTTTTCCATCCAATTCAAGTACTTCTTAAAACCACTTTCGGGTAGAATACGAACGCTTCCGTCTTTCACCGTAGTAAGCGCAGGCGCCGCGAGCAGCTTCATTTTCATGAACCATTGCAGCGAAACAAGCGGTTCCACCACGGTTTTGCATCGCTGGCAAGTTCCAATGCTCAAGGTGTGATCCTGCGTCTTTTCGAGCAGCCTCTGCTCACCCAGATCGCGCAGCACAGCCTCACGGGCCTTATAGCGGTCGAGGCCCCGGTAAGCGCCGGCAGCGTCCGTCATCTGCGCCTTCGCATCCATAACAGCAATGCGAGAAAGGCCGTGCCGCAGCGCAATGGCAAAATCATTGGGATCGTGCGCAGGAGTCACCTTGACGGCCCCTGTGCCAAAAGTCGGGTCGACGAACTCATCGGCGATAATCGGAATCACACGGCCGAGCAAAGGCAGCTTAACGCTCCGTCCAATCAGACCGCTATACCGCTCGTCAGAAGGGTTGACGGCAACCGCTGTATCCCCCAGCATCGTCTCAGGACGCGTCGTGGCCACCGCGACGAAGCCGGAGTCGTCTTCAAGGGGGTAGCGAATAAACCAGAGTTTTCCTTGCCGTTCCTCGTGCACAACTTCGAGATCAGAGATGGCAGTTAGGCAACGCGGGCACCAATTCACAACATAAGCAGCGCGATAAATCAGGCCCTCTTGGTAGAGTCGAAGGAAAGCCTCATTCACGGCTCTCGAATACGCCGCATCCATCGTGAACCGTTCGCGGGTCCAATCGACTGAAGCCCCCAAACGCTCCATCTGGCGGCGAATTGTCCCGCCGTTCAGCTCCTTCCATTTCCAGCATCGCTCGAGGAACTTTTCGCGGCCCATCTCGAGGCGCAATCTCTGGCCTTCGAGCTGCCAGGCTCGCGCCGCCTCTGGGCCCGGTTCAAGCTCGGGCAAAGCCTCACGGCCGATTTCGCGCTCGACAATCATCTGAGTCGCAATCGAAGCATGGTCCATGCCGGGAAGCCAGAGAACGTTGTCCCCGCTCATGCGCCGCCAGCGCATCAGAATGTCGATTTCGGTATGCTCGAGCATGTGGCCCATGTGAAGCGATCCGGTGATATTGGGGGGCGGAATCACCAGGCAGAAGCGAGGGCCAGCATTTTCAGCGGGACGGTAAAGCTTGCGAGCAACCCATTCACGCGCCCAGAAGGTTTCAATACTCTCGGGTGAATAAACCTTTGGAATCTCAGCTTCCATTCACATTTCTCCCCTTGACTGATTTGGCGCTCACGGGTTGATCGATTGACCCTTCGACCGGTGTCATTAGGTTTGTTTCTGCCGGCGCCTCTCAGCAACGATAGTCACCTGCATATCCCTCGCCAGCCGAACCACCTGCTGCACCAGGCTGCGGCCGAGTACGGGCACGTACGGTCCTTGTTGCGAGCGCGCCAGAAAAATCTGCGTTACCTGGTGCAACCGGGCGAAATCAACCAGGGCTTCGGCCACGGGTCCCACCCGCACCACGCGCGTCTCAATGTGAAGGTTTCGCGCAAAATTGAGGTGTTTTTCAAGCGCTTCGCGCTGCGCGGAGCCGGCGGCGCGGCCATCAGAATCGGGCTGCACGGCGACAGCAAAGCAATCCGCATCCAGATAATCCGCCACGCGGCGCCCGCGGCGGATCAGCATGGCGGTGGAGGGATCGGCGGTAATGTAAATAAGGACGCGATCCGCAGGCTGCTCCGGCAAATCACGGCCTCTAACAACACTGTCCGCGGCCTGAAGCGTGTTAGTTTGTTCGTCCTCTTCCATCTGGCGTACGTCAATCTCGTGAGCGGTCTGGCGCAGCGCCAGCTCTCTCAGCACTCGCAGCGTAGATTCTTTAAAAAAATTCTGCAGCGCCTGCTTTGCTTTTTCGGGAGCGTAGATGACGCCCCGCCGCAACCGGTTCATCAGGGCTTCGGGGGGCAGATCGATCATCACCACTTCGTTAGCTTGCCTGACAACCCAGTCCGGAACAGTCTCGCGGACGCGCACGCCCGTAAAATCCAAGACGCGGTCGTTCAGGCTTTCGATATGCTGAACGTTCATGGTGGTAAGCACATCGATTCCAGCGTCGAGAAGAATTTCGACATCCTCCCACCGCTTAGCGCGCTCCGAGCCAGGAACGTTCGTATGCGCAAACTCATCCACGGCGCAGACGGCCGGGCGCCGGCGCAGGATGGCTTCCGTATCCATATCTTCAAATATGGCGCCGCGATATTCCACTTTCCGGCGGGGGATGGTCTCGATGCCTTCCGTGAGCTCAATGGTGTCTTTGCGCCCGTGGGGCTCAAAGTAACCGATCACCACATCGGCCCCCTGGGCTTTGAGCTGGCTCGCCTCTTGCAACATGCGGTAGGTTTTGCCCACACCTGCGGCATAGCCGAGATAAATCCTCAGCACCCCGCGCCGGTTGGAAGAAAAATCTGTCATGAAAAGGTCTCAGTTGGGGAATACACGTACGTCTATGCCCTCGGCCTGGCGGATGAGCCGGTCGACAAAACTTCCCCAAACGCGATGCCACAGACTTTCATGCGTGCTATGGCCGATGAAAATCTGCGTGACGCCGTGCTGGCGGGCAAACTCGATGATGGCGTGGATGGGGTCCTCACCTTCAAGCGTGTGCACTTGCGCGTTCAGCTTGCGAGCAAGTGCAAAATTACTTTCAAGCGCCTTTTGGTCTTCGGGAGTGGTCTCAGCTTCGGTCACGTAAATCACGTGCAACTCGCCGCGAAACCGCTCGGCGTTCCGCTGCCCGCTCTCAATCATATGGGCCGCTTTCACTCTCGGGCTTACGCAGACAAGGATGCGTTCCACCGCTCCCCAGACCTGCTCGATCCCATGCCGCTCCAGGTACATCTCAAGCTGGTGGTCTACGACGTCGGCGGCAAGCAGCAGCGCGATTTCGCGAAGCTCGGTGAGCCGGTGCGAAGCGCCTCCGCCCTCCGTCCCTTCCACCGTCTCCGTACACATTTCAGGAGGTGTATCCACCACCTCGATTTCGTCCGCGGTTTTCACAAAACCGAGGGGGACAGAATCGTTTACCTCTTTACCGGTAATTTTCTCCACACGGTCTCGCAGCTCTTCGATGTAGTGCAGGTTGACCGTCCCGACAACTGAGATTCCGGCCGCCAGCAGATCCTCGACATCCTGCCAGCGTTTGGCGTGGGCGCTCGACGGCGGGTTATCGTATGCGAGACCATCGATCAGGCAAACCTGCGGACGCCGGCGTAAAACGGCGCCGACGTCGATCATCGGAACGCCGTCAATGACCTTGAGCGGAATCACTTCCATTTTTCGAAGGATCTCCTGAATGCCAGGCGATTTGTAGGGCTGAATCGCTCCCACCACGATGTCTTCCCCACGCTCCCGGCGGCGGCGGCCTTCATCCAGCATCCGGAACGACTTACCCACCCCCGAGGCGTAGCCCAAAAAAATCTTAAGCCGTCCGCGCTTGCGGAACTCTTCTTCCGCCTGAACGCGGCGCAACAGCTTTTCAGGATCCGGGCGTGTTATGACACTGGACATTTAACTAGCCAACCTTATGCGTTTATTATGGCGGAGATTCGCCAAAAGGCCAAATGGGAATGGGAGTCCCGGTAACATGGTGAGAAGTGAGTCGCGGCGCGTCAGCAACCCGCACATGCCATTTTCGTCGACGCTGCCAGCATATCCCCGCTGGCAGATTTCTGACCGCTGACTGCTACTGGCTGCCGCCCAGTGTCTGGGCGAGAAAACTGACGATGCGCTGCCAGGCGTCCGCGGCCGCTTCGGGGCGGTAGCCGTTTTTATTGTCCGGGTTCTCGAAGGCGTGGCCTGCCCCAGGATAGATTTTTGCATCCACTTGTTTGCCTGCCGCCTTCATGGCTTGTTCGAAGGCGTGAACCATCTGCGGGGAAATGCCCCGGTCGTCGGCGCCGGAATTTTCAAGAACCGGGGCGTGGATTTTAGCGATTGTATCCGCGTCTGCGGGCAGCGCGCCATAGTTCACCACGCAAGCGGCCAAACGAGGCTCTATTTCAGCCAATTCGATGGAATATCCGCCCCCCATGCACCAGCCGATGTCACCAATTTTATTGCGATCCACATTGGGCTGTGAAGCAAGATAGTTGTAGGCGGCGCTGAGGTCGCGCAGGGCGCGGTCGTGCGGAACGCCGCGCGCAAGCTCGTGGGCCACCGACGGGTCCGTAGTAACCTGGCCGCGGTAAAGGTCCACCGCTAGAGAGACGTAGCCGTGCGCCGCGAGTTTTTCCGCCTCCTGCTTGACCCACGGTGTAAGCCCCCACCACTCGTGAATGACCACCAAAGCCGGATGTTTTCCCGGCGCAGCAGGCTCAGCCAGAAAGCCCTTCACCACCTCGCTTCCGCTCCGGTAGCTCACCGTCTTCGTCCGCACCGGCGACGCAAGCAGGCTCTCTGCGGGAACAACCAGAGCGAACAAAAGGATCAGCACAGCGGATTTCACCTGCATGTTTGCCTCCTCTAATTTGCCATTTCCTGCCTCGAATGACGGATGGCGCGGTATTGCATTATGTGGCTCACTCGTGGGCGCCGCAACACTTTTTGTACTTCAGTCCGCTGCCGCAGGGGCATGGATCATTGCGGCCAGGGCGCTGTTCTTGCGCGCGCAGAGCATCCTGAAAGCGAGTCCATTGCATGACGTTGGCGGGCGGGCGGGTCTCGCGCAGCTCAGAAGCCATGAAGCGCATGTAAGGATCAATGTGATGGAAGAAAAGTTTATAACCGGCGCAGAGGTAATTCAGTCCGTCTTCACCGTCCGGGGTCCGTATAAATCGATGCTTCGGGCATTCGCCGTTGCAGGCAAAGCGCACGTCGCACTCGCGGCAATAGCGCGGAAGCGTGTCGCGCTTGTCCAGGCCGAATTTCGCCTGCTGTTCAGAGGCTACCAACGACTCAAGCGGACTATCCATGATATTGCCCAGCCTGTTTTCCCGGTAAACGAAGTGGTCGCACGAATAGAGGTCTCCATTGTGTTCGAGGGCCAGGGCTGAGCCGCAGGTTTCGCGGAAGACGCAGAGGCTCGCGGGAAGCCCAAGCCACATCTCGAGCGCCACGTCAAATATCTGGACGTAGGCGCGCCCAACATCGTTCCGCACCCACTCGTCAAAAATCGCGCACAGGAATCTCCCATACTGGAGCGGCTC
>JBOGJY010000247.1:0-3267 GCA_050745325.1 Terriglobia bacterium | reverse complement strand
CGATCGTTGCACCCGCCGAGTCGATCGCGCGATACCGGTAGAACCCACGGCCTTTGACCCGCACGTACGTCTCATCCACTCGCCAGGACTTGTTGGTTGGCTTCAGATGCGGTCGAGTCCGCTCCTCCAGCTCCGGCGCGTAGCGTTGAACCCATCGCCAGATCGTCGTATGGGCGACGTCCAAGCCGCGTTCGATCAGCAGTTCTTGAACATCGCGATACGAAAGCGAGTATCGAAGGTACCAACGGACGGAACAGAGGATGATCGCGGGGGTAAAATGCCGCCACTTGAAGATCGCCGGTCGTCGCAGTTCAGCCATGATCTCTCCAGCATAGCAGTCCGATCTCGAGTTCTTGCAACACATCCCCGCAAGGGAAGATTCACCGCTGAACGCAGGCTATCAGAGGCAGGTTGTAACGTCGTTTTCATGATGGCTCGGTGATGTCGAAATGAATCAAGCCCCGCCGAAGACTGCCGTCCCTCCGCCGAGGCCAATTCATTCACACTTTCTCAGGGTCAGGATGGAGTCGTTTTCTCCTTTCCTGCAGGGTTCTTTCATCCCTGCAACATGCCGGTTTTATCCCGGCGCACCCCCCGGCTTGCTGCTGCTCTCCTGTCCTTTGGACCTGCAAAGATGTCGTCACGCTCGCAAGAGTTTCGCGTATACTGAGCAAAGGAAGAGGACGACATCTCGATCCGCACAAGTGTCATGAGAGGCTGGCATGAGAAAGGCTTTAGGAGCGCCTGACTTGTGGCGGCGTAAAATTGCCGCTACCCCTTCACGCGGGGCTTTTCAGCAAAAAGTAATGTTAGGGAACCGATGAAATGCGAAGCCTTGGCACCCTCTCTCTTCTCATGTTGAGCTTGGCCGCATTATCCTCACCTCATAGCAGCCCAGGTATTGCAGAGACCATTCAGCTTGCTTCCCGGGAAATCAGGGCGGGGAACTATGCCAGCGCTCAGAAAGCCCTACGAGAAGTTCTGGTCCGCGATCCGGCCTCTGCGGAGGCCAATAACCTCCTTGGCGTCTGCCAGGCGGCCGCTGGAAGTTACGCGGCTGCGCAGAAATCTTTCGAGGAGTCGATCCGGCTCAGATCCGGGTTTTCCCCCGCTTACGTCAACCTGGGAAATCTTTTGTTGAAAATGCATCAAGAAGGGGGGGCGCTCAAACAGTTCGAGATCGCGATCAACTTTGATCCCGGCGCTCTCACGCGCAATGCAAGGCCATACGCTGGCTTCAATTTGCTGGGCCTCTGCTACACGGATGAGCACAAGTATGCACAGGCTCGCTTGGCCTATGAGCATTCCATTCGAATCAACCCACAATACTGGCCCGCTTACGTGAATCTGGGCAATGAGTTGGTCGCGCTCAAACAGGATTCGGAAGCGCTGAAGCAATTTGCTATTGCGCTGCGAATCCAACCCGCAGACCCTATAGCGCTCTCCAATATGGGGCTGATTTTCGCCCGGCAAGAAAAGTTTGAGCAAGCGGCAAAGTATCTGCGGCAGGCCCACGCGGTCGCCTCTGGGAACAATGCAGTCACTGCGGCGCTCGCCGGCGCGGATATCCATTGCGGACAGAGCCTGGAAGCGGAGGCTCTTATTGAGCAGTTGAGAGAGGAGGGTTCACTGGATTCACGGATGCGTGAATCGCTGGCCGCTACCTGGCTGCAGAAGGGGAAGTTTGCCAGGGCGGTCCAACTGGTGCAGGATCAGCCGAAGTTGGCAGCAGATTTCTATCGGCTGGGCTATCTGAAGGCTGAGGCCCTCTTCGAAACTAACCAGAACCAGGAAGCAGCAGAATTGTTGGAATCGGTCCGGAACCTGCAAGCTCCCAACGCCACCTTTTATGGCTTGTTGGGTTCCATCTATTACGCACTCGATGAGCCCAAGAAGGCGTCGGAAGACTTCCAACAAGCGATTAGAATGGACCCTTCTGATCCCGATTACTATTTCAAGCTGGGGATGGTGTTTTTGAAGCATCACACCCCGGAAACGGCGACTTACATCTTTCACACGGCTCTGAATTCACAACCAAAATCCCCTAAATTGTGGCTTGGACTTGGAATAAGCTACTACTTTGCTTCCAATATGAGTGAGGGCGAACACGCGTTGCGGAGCGCGATTGCGCTTGATCCGAATTACGAGATCGCATATATCGTCTTAGGGGATCTCCTGGATACGACAGGACGGCCGGGAGAAGCCGCCGACATTTTTAAGAAGGCCATTGAGCTCCGCCCAGACTCGTTCGTACCATACTACTACTATGGGGTAGCTGCCTCGCGCTTGGGCCAAGGTAAACTGGCCGCGGCGGTTGTGACGCTTCGAAAGGCCGCGCTACTCAATCCCGGTTTCGCAGAAGCCCACTACGAACTAGGGAAATCTCTGGCGGAGGAAGGTCAGTTCCCGGAAGCGATCGCGGAGTTGAACAAGAGCCTCAGGCTGGAGCCAAATCTCTCACGATCTCACTATCAGCTAGGTAGAGTCTACGAGAAGCTCGGAAACAAAGCCCGCGCCCAGGAGGAATTTCACCTGTTTGCAACAGCCAGCGAGAAGAAAAATTCTAATGATTTAGTTCTTCACCGCTTGATTGTACAGATCGGCGCACGTTAGCTCTGATCGTTGGGCGCGCTGTCCCATGAGTATGGCCTTACGGATTGGTCTTCAACACGACAAGATGTTCGCCTGCTGGAACATCGAAGCTGACTTGCCCCCCGCGAACGGCTGAACTCCTAGCGTTCTTGCCATCGATTTCCAGGGTTGAAACCCCAGCATGGATCCCCATTGTCGTAACCCGCACGGCTCTTGAGCTGTGCAGATTGAAGGACAGACCTGAAGGCTCAACCTGATATTCTCGGACCACCACGCCAGCGTCGGCTTCAAATACAGGTTTGCCGTCCTGGGAGAGCAATGTTCGGGCCGGCCCCACGCTAACATCATAGGTATGGTCTTCCCACCGCGCGCCCTTAAATTCTCCTGCCGAAGGAGGGTCTAGGGCTCCGAATCGCAACCCTGCCCACGGACTTTCGTCGATGTATTGATCGAGACCCACCAGGCAGAGCAAAGCGCCCCACGTATAATGCGTGTCCCCTCCGCCATTGCCGCCCCAAGCGTGATATTGTTCGTCATCGTGTTGATTTTGTTTCCAGTCGTCCATAAACAGGCTGTAATTCTTTTCCGCATACTCGAGCGCGACCTTGTCAAAACGGTATCGATTGAGGCCTTCGTAGACCATATAGTTCGTAGGTCCCCAGATGTCGCCTCGCC
>JBOGJY010000246.1:0-6444 GCA_050745325.1 Terriglobia bacterium | reverse complement strand
GCTCTTGTCCGGCGTGGTTGCCGGAAAAGTTTCGCCGAGCCCTGCAATGCCCTCGTCACTATGAATACGCACCCAAAGCCAGCCTATCGTGCCGGCATGGACCGCAGTGCTTTCTGGAAGTTCAATGGTTTCGACTCGGACTATTTTCATTCTCAATTTTCCACAAGCGTTATAGTGTAAAAGCGATGGGGACCCTCGATCGGTGCGCAGGCTGTTAGCTTCCCTCCCGATGTGTTGAATTCTGCCCGAACATAATAATCCAGGAGCGGTCCTTCCCCATTTGCCGCCGCCATCTCTGCCGTAAAAGTGCGCCGTCCGACCCGCGTCATTGACGTACTGCTCCAGGCCCCTGAACTCGTCCGCCGACTAAATAGATCGGGCGTGTTCACCTCCCGGCCGCCGATTGCTACCGCAAAAATACGAACGTACTCCCCGGGATCCAGCACTGTGGGTCGTGTGGGAATAAAAACGCGTGGGTGCGCTTCTGAATCCGGAGCTAGCGCCTCGTCGGAGGCCTTCTGAACTTCCGGCGGCAGATCGAGAATGAACTCCTTCATCGAAGCTGGAAGGCGAAACAGAGCCAGACGTTCATATTTGTTGTGCATCGAGGCGAGCGTTCCCAGATCATTTCGGGTGCTGACAACTTCCTGGAAGTCCAAAATAGCCTCCCGTACTTCGGGAGCAATCTTCAACCAGAACGGGAGACCCTCCGTCTGCACCATAGCTTTGGCTTCCTCCTTCTTCCCCGCTTTTCTCAGGTTGTCTGCTTTCTCGAGCACTTGATAGAGGTGGAACGCCGCGCCCCAAGAATCGGAGTAGGGAACAAGAAATTCGACGTGGCGGGTGATGTAGTTCACGCGTTCGTATTCCGCAGGGCTGCTTGCCTCGTTGGTAAGGCTGCGAAGCTCCTGCGCCACTTTGGCCTGGGACTGTTTAACGCTCTCAGGCGGTTCATATCCGTTCCAATATTGAAATGCCTGATCGTAATCTCCCGAGTATTCGTGGATTTGATGGTGGCCATCCACAATCTTTCCGCTCCAGGAGGACAAGATCAGGCGGTCACGGTCCGTCGAGTTCAGGGTTTCGGCGAGCTTTGCGGCACGTGGAGCACGAGCTAGGGCCCCTGCAAAGTGTTGATAATATACTTCGGGACGCAGCGGCTTTTGCCACGCATAGCGAGCCATGAAACCGGTGTTAGCATTCATAATGCGCGTTCGCCAGTGAATTCCGAACACTCCCTGGCAGTCGTATTGCGAAGCAAGATCCATATCTCGTGCGAAGCGATAGACATGAAATTGCGGCAACCACATCGCCGGATCATCTTCCAGCCAGGGGATGGGCCAGCGCTCACGCGAGCCTAGTTTGCCGAACTCCTCACTGACGGGGTCCCAGCCGACGCTGTCGTTGAGAGCAGAAAAGATCACATCCTCTGGTAGATGTTCATGAAAATAGGCAAAGTGCCGCACCACGCCGCCCCATCCTGAAATCACCATGCGCTTTTGGGGAGCGTGCCGGCGCAGGAAATCGTAAGCTTGGCGAAAAGGTGTGACGGAAAGCGGCACGTGCGCGTCGCGGCTGGCCCAGTTGCTCGCCTCGTCTTCCCAAAGCCAGACGTAATCGACCTCAGGATAGGCTTCAAGCAAGCGCGCTAGGCGCGTCTCCAGAATGTCCTTGGCAGCCATTGATTCGGGGTCAACCGGAGGCGCCGGCAGCTTAGGATGAGGATTGACAAAAAGGGCCTGCGGCGGTATCGCACGAACGATTTCATCGGGAACAGAATAAGGTTCAAACCCGACCCCAGTTCGTATGCCGAGCCGCTGCGCATACCGGAAAGCTTCACCCCAAAGCTTCTGAGCAAATTGCTCGTCTTCCCAGCAACTTCGGGCATGCGTCGTTGCGTCGGAACCAAAGACTTCGCCCACATAAAAATCCGCCGCACCCATACCAAAGCGCGACGTGCGCTCGGGCAAGTATCCCCAACGGTTCGTCGCGGAAGTGTCTCTAAATGCCCAGTGCCCCGTCGGGCCGTATTCGAAAGACAGGAATGACTCCGTCCATTCCTTGTCCGACGAATACGCATGAATGCCCAGAGTGTTGAATCGCATGCGGACCATGGCTTCAAGCGCAGCGCGGTATTCTTCGCGATTGTAAACCGTAATGCAATTCAAGAAATCCGGCCAGGGCATAAGCCCACGCGTGTTAAAGCGCGGATGACCGCTCCAGCCGGCGTTCGGCGAGGGGAGATTGAGGGAATGCGCGGGGTCGAGAGGGTATACTTCCCCATCGAGCCCAAAAAAAGCTCCCTGTCGCTCCAGTAAATCGAAGACAGAATAGAGCACTGCCTGCGGGCTTGCACCCTCTAGGTGAACGCGCGTCGCTTTTCCGGCTGAGCCGCTGTGGAGAATCTCGTAAGCTTCGGGGTGCTTGAATCCTATCTTGCGCACGGCTAATCTGAAAACAAGGTCGTTTGTCCCAGGCTCAACACCTCGGATAGAAGCCTGTCGCGGTTCCTGCGCCAACCCAAGGTTCCGAAGCCCTCTCGCCAATTCTTTAGCCGCAAACCGCTCCTGAAAGCCAGCCTCGGGCGCCGTCAAAATCCAGACGCTGTTCACGGCGTCCAACTTGGCCTGCATCCGGAGATCAGATGCTTGTGCGCTCGCTACACCGTCCGTTGCCGCCGGCGACGCTCCGGAAGCAGACGCTTCGAGCGCTCGAGACCTCCCAAGGAGCGACTCTGCGCCTAGTATGGCGCCGGAATCCTTTAGAAACGTCCTGCGATTCATAGGCTTTTCTGGTTTTATCAATGAAACCCCCGAGGCCTTTCCATATTCGTACGATGAAACAGAGTGAGACAGTGTGCTGTCTCGATAATCACCATGCCTATATCCGGCCAAATTGGTTTGATCGTTGGGACTGCGCGACCTGCTCGGAAAGCCGCGAGATATCTCCTCAGCTTAGGTATCGCTCAACGATTCCACATTCGCGCATTCACAGGGAACAGTAGCCAGCGATAATCTTGAACGTGGAATCGCGGCACAAGAGCGGTTCGCCCAGTGTTGCGCACGCCAACCTTCAAGGTCCGCTGCTCTGTGCGTCAGGCTAAAGCTGCTCGTCCCGGTTCTCACTACGCCCAGGGCTAACTTAGGGTGACATTGACCACTATGAGGATTCTTTTCAGCAGCGCGAATTAGTACCTGGATGTGTCATCAAGCTGCCTTTCCGTGTTGGCCCTTCGAATGGATTTAGTCTGCGCGATCTCGTTCGGGATTGAACCGGACCCCATTAGAAGGGCGCTGCTTTCCAGAAACTGTCGACGGCCCATTTTCACTTTACGATTCGCAATAAACTCGCTCTCCACCCCCTGAAGGCTCTGGAATAGAATAGAATTGTCGGTTGTTTCAATTCCTTAATGCGGGAGGCGGGAGGCCGCCTGTGGGATCATGTCGGACTCCGCCTTTGCCTCACCCGGCCTTTGCATCTCATCGAACAAATTCCGCAATTGGTCATTAAAGGACCTGAGCCGTTTAAAGGTCGCCGCTTCGGTTTGACTTTCTCCGGCTTTTCCCAATCGCGAGTCAGCCAATGAAAGCTGGTAGTGAGCGAGCGCATTGTCGGAGTTGAGCCGGATGGCTTTCCTCAATTCTGCTGCAGCCTGCTGGAGTCGATTCATCCTCAGCAATACCATCCCTACTCCAACGTGAGCTTCTGAACTGGTCGGTTGCAACAGAATGGCTTGCCCGTAGCGGCTGAGGGAACTCGGTAAGTCGCCACGGCGCAGATAGAGATAACCGAGTTCACACTCGGCCTTCACATTGTTGGGGTCCTGCGCGAGCTCAGCCTTAAATTCTTTTTCAGCATCATCAGAAGTGAATCTTGAGGGAGACTCGAGATATGCCTCACCCAATTCTAAGTGGATGCCCGGCAATTGCGGGTCAAGTTTCAATGCAGCCTGATAGGCGGCGATCGCACCAGCAAGATGTCCTTCCTCAATCAAATTTTCGGCCACGACTTGCTTCATTCGGGCAGAGTGCATACCCACAACGGCCAAAGCGTCCACAGCTTGTTCGGTAAGCTCGTTAAATGTTCGATAGGAAGCATACAAAACATCAAGGTTAGTCGGATCAAGCCGCTGTAGAGCTATGAGGACTGGAACAGCTTCTTCAATATTGCCTTCCTGGTAGTCAATTTGTGCCAATTGAAGGCCGACTTGCAAACGAAGTTTCTGACTTCGAATCTCGGGGAATGACTGTCTGAGCTGTAAGGCGGCATCGTGCAGATGGCCAAGCCTCTCTTCGGATAAACCCAGAAGAGCACGAGCATTCGAAAGCGACGGCTTAAGCCTCAGAGCATCCGACAGTTGGTGAGCGGCGCCGGCATAATCATGTTCGAAATAGGCGATCGTACCCAGATCCGCGTATGCGTCTGCATTGTCAGGGTCGATGTCCAGGATAGTACGGAACTCGCGGGCCGCGGCCTGCGCCTGACCGGCCTCGAGGAGCTTTTCCGCACGGTCAAAATGCGCCTGAATCATCGCCCTGTTCTGGTCTGCCTTTTCGTCCCCGCTAGCTTGAGGGAATGGCATGAAGGCTAGAACACAAAGTGAGATGACAATAATACGCATCATACACACCCCAATACAGGCCGCCCGGGTTTTGACACAGCGGGCCCCTTATCCTTGGTCCTAACCGGCGAAAAAGTGAGCTAACGCTCGATAGTTATCCGGCTGGACAGCGGAAGATCGCGCGAGGATGTACCCGCAAGAACCTGGTAGGTTCCTGCGGGAGATATCCATTCGGCCCGTTGAGTATTGTAAATGAAAAAGGCGCGGGGATTTAGGGTCAGCGTCACCTTCCTGGTTTCGCCGGGTCTCAGAAAAACCTTGGCAAACCCGCATAGCTGTCGGGGAGGTTCACCGTCTGCTTTCGGCTGATCAATGTATGCTTCGACCACCTCCGCTCCCGCGCGGCGACCGGTGTTGGTTACACGGACACTCGCGGTCACCTTTGTGGCGCTTAGGGATTGACCGTCGTGCAGCTTTTGCGGCGTGACGATAAGATGGGCAAGCTTGAATGTGGTGTATGACAAGCCATAGCCGAACGGAAACAACGGCTGAACTTCGTGCGAATCGTACCACCGGTATCCGACCTTGAGCTTTTCGCTGTACGTTGAGGTCCCGTCTACCCCAGGCCATTGCTGTTTGGTTGCTGTAGGAGTTTCAGCCTCGGTGCGAGGGAATGTAAGAGTTAGCCTTCCAGCGGGGTCAACATCCCCGAATAAAATGGCGGCGATTGCATTGCCATCCTCCTGTCCAGGGTACCAAGCTTCAATGACGGCACGCACTTGGTTGACCCACGGCATCAGCACGGCTCCCCCCGTGTTCAAAATGACAACGGTATTCGGATTTGCCGAAGCAACGGAAGAGATGAGCTCGTCCTGATTATCGGGGAGTTCAAGGTTTGGCCGGTCAGCACCCTCGGTCTCAGGCGCACCGGCGAAGACAACGGCAACCGAGGCTCTTCGCGCCATCTCGGATGCCTGGCTGAGATTGCTCCCGTCGCTATAAAGCACTTGTGCTACCCCACCGGTGCGCTTGCGAATTCCATCAAAGGGGCTGATCACATAAGGCGGGACAACGTGAGAACTTCCCCCACCCTCAGCCAACGGCTTTGTTCCAGCGTCTGCGCCGATTACGGCAATAAAGCTATTAGCACTGAGCGGGAGGATGTTGTCTTCATTTTTCAGAAGAACAGTGCCTTCCTCGGCGGCCTTCTTGGAAAAGAGGGCATGCTCTGGAGTGCGCACGTTTGTATTCCAGTTGCCCTGTTGTTGCTTGTCAAACAGCCCATGACGAAACATCGTTACCAGGATGCGGCGGACGTGCTCATCGAGAGTGGTCATACTCACCTGGCCGTTTTCGACTGCCGTTTTAAGCGTCTGGCCGTAATAACGGCCGCTGGGCATCTCTTGGTCCAGGCCTGCCTTGACCGAAGCCACCGTCGAATGTGCGGCGCCCCAGTCGGTCATGACCCAGCCCTGAAACCCCAGCTCCGTCCTTAGAAAATCGGTGAGCAAGTGCGGATTTTCACAGGAAAAAACGCCATTAGTCTTGACATAGGCGCACATAATGGTGCCGACATGTCCTTGCTGGGCTGCGGCCTGGAATGGAGGCAGATAAATCTCCTGTAGGACTCGCTCATCCACTAGGTTGTTCTGGTGAAAACGATTGGTTTCTTCGCTCATGGTCAGGTACATATTCGCGTCAGCGATTGGACCTTGACTCTGGATACCTTTGATCTCGGCGATGGCCATTTGACCGTTGAAGTATGGATCCTCACCATAAGTTTCAAACGCGCGGCCCCACTCAGGAACGCGGACAACATCGATGGTCGGGCCCAGCGCAACGTTCGCGCCCTTCCCCCATTTTTCCTCACCGAGAACTCTCCC
>JBOGJY010000245.1:0-8462 GCA_050745325.1 Terriglobia bacterium | reverse complement strand
TTTTTCGGGTTTGCCGAAGCGGTCAAGCTGGGATGCGATGGCGAGTAGTCGGCGGTCTAAACGATGGAGCTTGCGCTTGGTTTTCTCATCGGCGAGCTGACGGCGATACATCTCCATCAGGTGGCGTGTGGCCGCGAGCGCCTCTCGGATTGCTGCCAACCCAGCGCTGTAGGTGACTTTCGGAGCGAGAGGGAGTTGAGGTAGCGAATACGATTGGGCTGCATTCTGCAGTGCACGATGAAATTCACGCTGGAGGTCCTGCTGAGTGACCTGGGTGTAGCGGAGGGTCATGCGAGGATCGCGGTGACCGAGCAGTTGCATGAGGCTCGGGAAGCTGACGCCGAGGCGGAGCATCTCGGTGGCATAGGAGTGACGAAGCTGGTGCGGTTGCACATGAGTGGAGCAGCCGGCGCGAACAGCGGCGGCGTTAAGGTTGTGGCGCAGAATTATGTCGCGGGCAATAAGGCCGTCAGGGTTCCTGCGAGGCAGCAAGAAGTTTCTTGTTCGCTCCAGTTTCCAAGGCGGAGCCAAGGCGCGTAACTCCAGGATGCGAACTACAATTTCTCGGGTGTCGCAGTCGACAGGAACCAGGCGCTCGTTGTGAAGCTTGCCGAGCGGGACATGAAGCGCCCACTCATCAGGCCCTACTTGTCTCAGGCAATCACGCGCAAGATTGCCACATTCGCTGATTCGAAGGCCGGTAGCGCGCATCAGCAAGAGAGCATTACAGTCAAGGTCATTGGTTCGACGGAGCTCCTCCTGCAGGCGTTTATCATCATCAAGGGAGAGCGGACGAGGGAGGTAATGAGGTTGTGGCGGGAAGTCTTCGCGCCGGATGAGGCCATGCGGAACCGATTCGTCCTGGTCGGCCAGGTCCTCCAATAAGCGACGAAGAAGGACCAGGCGATGGATGCGGGATTGATTGTGCAGCGGCCGTTTCTGCTCCATTTGAGAGCGCAGCCAGCCGAGGATATGAGGGTCGCGCCGCAGTTGCGAAGGATATCGGACCTGGGGGAAGGACCTGTGGAGATAGGCGAGGAAGCGACGCACGACGGATCGATAATGCGGCACCGTCCTGGGCGCCAAGGTCAGAGCGAGCGTTTCAACTCGGGCCTGAAGTGCTTCTTCGAGGCTGGCTCTGTGGTGTCTCATGCGAGGTGTGAAGCGTCCAGTCCTTTCCGTTTCTGGATCGCACGAGCGTATTCGCTCCAGACATCCTGCGGGGCAAGTTGGACGTAGAGCATCGTTGTGTGGATCTTGGAATGCCCCATCAGGCGTTGCAGGGCCGGCAGGGACATTCCGGCGCGCACCATGTCGACCCCGAAGGTGTGACGGAAGCGATGGGGATTGGCCTTATGGACCCGGCTCAAGGTGCGATGATGCCGGAACAGGGACCGCAAGCCTGCCAGCGTCATGGGGCGGCCGCGCTGCTGGCCTTTCAAGGAGACGAATAATGCCGACGAGTTGGTCAGCGGTCGTTCGAGATGCAGGTAGTTTTCGAGCACGTCAATGATGTCTGTTGGCAGCGGGACGAGGCGGTTCTTGTTTCCCTTGCCAAGCACGCGCATCTGACGCTCGGGAAGTTGAAGATCTTCCATTTGAAGCTCCAAGACTTCACAGCAGCGCAGGCCATCGAGCAGCATCAGGCCCACCAAGGCGAGATCACGAAAGGTGCGAAAGCTCTGCCAGAACTTAGCGACTTCCTCAGATGTGAGTGGCACGATGAGGCGGTGTGGTTCCCTGAGGCGAATGCCGACTGCGATGCGACGCCGAGTCCGGCCGTATCCGAGCGGTGATCGTGTCCGATAGACGCGCTGAAAGTGGACCTTTCCGGGAGGCACGCTTCGGCCGGTGTGAAATCGGTAACAGCAACGCAACACGCACAAACGATGATTGACGGTTTGCGGCGTCGGCTTGGGAACCCGATCAAGCTGATGACGCACATAGTCGATGAGCGTGGACTCAGTAATCTCGGCGAGCTTCTGCTTGTGAGGCAGAAACCAGCGGGCGAAGTCGAGCAGATCATAGGCATAGGCGCGAAGCGAGCGGAGGGAAAGTTGGCGAAGAGACTGGCCATCGAGGAACGTGTTCGCCCAATCGAGTTCTCGCCGCTTCTCATCGCGCAAGCGATAGGGAGAGGCGCTGGCCGGGCCGGACGGTTGATAAATCACGGAGAACCTCAAAGGGGTTGTGCTCCCTGGAGGCGGAGTATGAAATCGGCGGCGCAGGCGCCGTGAACGAAAAAGGTATTGGGATCCTCTCCGGTGGGCAACTGAACAATCGAGACCTCCAGGCCCGCTCGCCGGAGTATCCCGCCAAGGGCTTGAGAAGCCTGTTGGCCGGTTTGGTTCTCGTCGGAGTCAAAGGCGATATAAATGTGGCGGCCTGGCGGCTCGGCGATCTGGCGGAATTGCGGCGCAGTCAGGCAGACGCCGAAGGCACAGGTGGTATTCCGAAAGCCGACCTGCCAGAGAATCGCCAGGTCGAATAGCCCCTCAACCAGGATCACTGTTGAGAACTGGCGTACCGACTCCCAGGCGAACAAGCCGCCTCGGGAGCCGGGGAGAAATCGATGGGCGAAATGCGGGCCGACGCTGCGGCCATAGAGATTGACGATGCGCTGGTTCTCACAACAAGGGAGAGTGATGCGCTGGCAGAGAGCGTCGTGACCTTGGGGAGTTATGAGACCTAGTTGTTGCAGTCGATCGAGAGAATAACCCCGAGCTGTGAGATAGCGCCGTAAGGTTCCCCCCGGAGCGTATCCGATGCCGAGCTCTTTGATCAGCCCTGGATCAAGGATTCCGCGCGCTTCCAGGTATCGCAGGGCTTCAGGAAAGCACGCAAGCTGCTGCTGATAGAAAGCGGCGGTGTCTTCGAGCGCGGCGGTAGCATCCGGCGATGCAAGCTCAGGTTCGAGGTAAGCAAGGGCTTGGCGAAAAGAGAGTTGTCGCGAGAGCTGGACAAAACGAATCAGGTCTCCGCCCTGGCCGCAGCCGTGGCAGTAGAAGAGGTTCTTTCGAGGATTGACATAGAACGAAGGATGCTTTTCGGGATGCAGCGGACAGAGTCCGACGAACTCGGCGCCGCGAGCTGCGGGCCGGCCTTGCCAATTTTGCTGCCGGAGGTAATCGAGCAACGGCAGGCGCTGCTTGAGTTTTTCGAGATCCTCGCCCATGGCGCCGTTCGTCCTCCAAAGGCGAGCATAAGAGGCAGGGCTCGGGAATCCGAGGCAAGGATGGTGGACGGAAGAAATATTCTTAGCAACGCCGCGGCCAGAGGACTTGCACGATAGGAATCATCCAGGACCCCGCCGCTTGAGGACTCGTCTTGTCGCGTGCCGCGGCCATCGAACGCGCGATGTGAGCGAGGGTTTGGCACAAAAACGAAGCCGCCGGCTGTGAAGGATTCAGGCCGCGAGCCCAGCGGCGGAGCGTCGAGGAATCAGGCTGGTGATTAGGGTCTTTGAGCAAGGGGACTGATTTTTCCCAGGAGCGATGTTCTTCAAAGCGGCGGCGCAAAGCTTGACCGCGAGACATCAGACTGTAGTGCGTGTAAGGAAGCGAAAGGGAAGGCAGGAAGGTGAAAGTTTTCCTGCAATCCGGGCAGCGGCCACGGCGGATTCGAATCCGGTCGTGATGCTCATCGTGCGCCTGCTTGGAGCGGCGCCCGTGACCGACGATTGAATCGTGGTCACAAAGAGGGCATCGCCGGAGGATGATCTGGTCGCAGCCCGCGGCCCAATCGCCGTCCTGCTTGCATGGAACCGCGCAAGGTGGGATAAAGAGAATCGTAGTTCGTCGGGGCTCTGCCGCGGCGTAGACCCGCCAAGATCTAAGCCGCAACCAGAGCCCCTCCTCCTGATGTAATAGATCCCAACCGTAGGAGAATAACTCTGCTGAGGCAAAGCGGAGTTGTTCCGCTCAAGGGTTACGGCGCTGGATTTGGACCCTGCGCCGCCAATTCACATTGCATTTGCGCTTGGCGAACTGTATATTTCCGCTCCTGAAGGGTTATTGCGCAGAGGAGGGGAATTCTTGAGACCTTATATCTCAACTCACAGATTTTTGGCGGTGAGCGCTTTTCTCCTGCTGTCCCTCCTAACTGCGTCGGCCATTGACGCCCGCGTAAGACCGGCGGGATTTATAATTCCCGCCAGAATGCCTCCGCTCGGTAATGCGGTAACACCCGGTGAATATGCCCAGCTCAAAGCAGCGATCGCAGCTTGGGAGCAAGAGCATGCCCAAATGCTGCGGGAAGGTGCGGGCATCGGCGATCTAAGCCGCATTGAGGCGACACGTGTCAATCTTGGCTCGCTCGACGAAGGAGTGATCGTTTCGTTTGATCGCGCCCCAGCGTGCGGCGCCACAGGGAATTGCCCTATGGCGCTTTTGGTGCGCGGGGCGAACGGTTACCGCGTGGCCCTCATGTCCGGAGGCTGGGGCTATGCCTTGCTTCCTTCGGGCGGAGCAGTTCCGGACATCGCCTTCTATTGGAACATGTCAGCGTTCGAATCGGACGCTCAATTGTTCCATTTTGCGCACGGGCGGTTCACGACTGAGAGCCGCACAACGTGCACCGAGACAAATAGCGGCAACCCAATATGCGCCGCTATGGGTACGGCTTTGCAAAACACGCACAGGATGGCGGTTTCACCCGCCGAGTACGACGCCCTACGACCAGCGGTTGAACCGAGTTTGCAGGGGCAATCGCCAGTGTCCGCGCCCGGATTCTCCTTCGATGACACGCATGCCATAGGTATTTTCGGCATGCAGCTCGTGTCGGCGACCGTCGTAACAACGGGAGCCTGCGGCAGCAACCGCAACTGCAACATCTCGATTTATGCCCGCCATCGCGGAGATCGAACTTACTGGCCTATATTACGGAATGTAAACGGCTGGGGTGTGGCTGAAGGCACTCTTATTGGTGCGGCTCCCACCCAGGTTGCGTTTGTCGTTGCTCGCCACATGTCGGCCAACCAGGATCTCCTGACCAGATACGTTGTGCCTCTGGCAGTGACCAACCACTTGGGAGACCTGACTCACAGCAGACGGCTCCTTCCCGACGCTTGTGAAATCGTGACGCCCAAGTCCGGCCACTGGCCAGCTCAGTGGAACGCCGCAGCGCTCGTTGCTCACCCGGTGCCGTGTTTCAAGGCAACCTCGCCGGAACAACCCCAAACGCCGGCTGCGGACACCACCAATATCTCCGCCGTCGCGCAGGATGTCGACGGAACCGTTTGGGCCGCCGGTGGCGGAAGATCCGGGCAGCTTTACCGCTGGCACGACGGAGGATGGAGGGACGTGCCGAGTCCCATGCCGGTTTCTGCGACATCGCCGCTGCAACTGGAATACCTGAGGGCCAACGGTCTCCTGCCACTGCCTGTGGGGGTTTGGCCTGGTCCGAACAACGGTGTGCTGGTGCTCTGGCTGGACCCTGTAACGCAGAAGTCGGAGCTCTTCTGGCAGCGCGGTGATCAGGCAAAATTATTGGCCGCGGTGCCGGCCGTTTACCAGGGAGCACATCTCGATATCGAAACGGTCGCGTCGGCTGCATCCGGTAGCGTTGTGATCACCGGAGATCAACGCGCCTGGCGGAACGGCGTCCCGGTTTCCGGTCAGGCCGCCGGCATCTACCACCTCAGTGACAACGGCCAGCTAGAGCGGATCTATACATTCACGCCGGATCAATACCTGCCCTATCGAATCCCGATGATGGGTCCACCCAACTTCCTGCCGCTCAGCACTACTCGCGATGCGCAAGGCAAAATCTGGATCTGGTGTGGCTGGTCGTGGCCTCGCGGCCCTCGTGACGCGACGCTCGAAGGCTTGCTCGTGACTGACGGAGTGACCGTTCAATATCACCGACGAATTTCTGGTCTTCCGAACGCGCACCTGGTGAGCCTCGACGTCTGGGACACTCATCATCTTGCGGCAGCGACGTTCGGCGGCGGACTGTACATAATCGACACTGGCACCTTCGAAGCTCAGCCAGTTTCAGAGCCGCAGCCAGGCGCATTCCGCTTTGCCAAAAAGGTGTTTCGCTCCGGCAACGACCGGTATGTGCTGACTTTCGACCCGGATGTGAATGGCGGAATGAGCCCTGGTACGCCCGGTGCCGTTTGGCGACTGCGAAATGGACTGTGGAAGCAAGTCCTCCAAGACGCCGCTGATGCCTCCGGCGCCGGCTTGGCGACTACTAACGGTCTTTGGCTCGGAACATCTGATTTTCGAGGGGTTTGGTTTATTCCCGCGCGCGGCCCTGCGCGCCGGGTGACCACACAGCAAGATTTGCCTCTTACTGATGTCAAACAACTATTCCAATTGCCGGGCGGAGATATCCTGGCGACCAGCGCCGGCCACTTTGCGCAGACACGCTCCGCTGAGTTTAATCCCGAGGCGCTGTTAAGCCAGACCGCGACATCAACTGGTTTCACTGTGATCTATCCTCACACGGCTCTTCAACCGGACCGGGAGCGGAACCTATGGGGCGTCATACAGCCTGGTGTCCTCAGCGAATGGAATGGGTCGCACTGGGTTTCGCACCCTTTGCCGCCCGAGATTCAGGTCTCGCATTTTACTGGACTCGATCTCGACACCCAAGGGCGCGTGTGGCTATTTCCTAACTGCCGCTTCGAGCCGATAGGATTTTTCGATCCCGCGCAGAGCCATTGGAGCACTTATCGCGATTACCGACCCGAACTTGCACAGCAATCGCAACCTATTGAATTCCTTCATCCGGCGGAAGACCGGCCGCGTCCGATTTATGGACCCGCCGCCCAGATCGTTTTCGTCGGGCCGTGTGGCGGGGTTAACTATTATGACGGCGCGGCGTGGCACCTGTGGAACCGGCCACAATTGCCGGGCCCGCGCGATCCGGCGCGACCGCCCTTTTTCGATGCCTCCGGTCACGTGGCCTTCGATCCCGAGCCAGATGTTGTGCGGTCAGCCAACCAGTTTCATCGACCCGGTTGGAACACACCTACAACCTGGGAGTGGACCCCGGATTTGCGATGGCATATCGTGCCCTACCAGCCCGGCGAACTCGTACCGCAGCCGAATCCCTTTGCGGCGGCGCCTCCGCCTCCAGCTAGTTGCGTCACAATGTCCCCTTCAAGCCTTGTGCACGATTCAACCGGCCGCGCATGGTGGGTCGCTGATGATGCACTCTATATGGGAACTCCGGGCCAGTGTCGCCCCGTTTTGCCCGGCTTCGCGGCACAGCCGTTCATTGACGGCAGGCGGCTCGTCCGGGCTCTGCTCGACGCACACGGTAACGTATTCCTGGAAACGCAGACTCCCTTTTCTTACGTCATCCTGCGGCGATCCACGTACGCGGAACCAACGCCCGCAAGTGCTGCAGAAATGAAGTAGAGACGCTCCACGGAAGCTTCCCTCTGAAGAGAAATCTCACCTGGAGAAAGAACTAAGTCCTCTCGAACGAACCAATACAGGCACGTGATTAGAATTATTGGCCGGTTAACTGGCCCATTTGGGTTCTCCTCTTCGAGTTGGTTGGGAAGCAATGAAAGAAACCAAGGCTCCTTACGGGGCCTTGGTGGTTACATCGCAACCGGCCTTCAGAATCCGGTCGGCGGCATGAAAAATGCGCTGGGCGGAACGCTCGCTGATCGCTTGCCCCTTTCCCCAAGACTGGATATAGCCCCGGCTAAAGTCCGCTCCAGGCAATCCGAGCGATTCGCAGCAAAGTAGCGCCACGGCCTCCGCTTCCACTTCTCGAACGTCGCGCGGCGTCTGCTCGGTGTCGGTGAGGTCGGTTTCCTGGCAGTGCAAGAGGCAGTGAGCGGCCTCGTGAAAGAAGGTCTTATGAGGCAGGGCCGCAAGGGGACTGATGGCGATCTTGCCGCCGCGCCGCGCGTATCCCTGCGTGTTGCCGTCCAGGTTCTCAAACGGGATGCGTTCGATCTCCAAACCTTCAAGCGCCTTCTGTTCGTTCCATTCCGGGATGGCAGGCGCTTGATATTCAGCGCCTTCGGTCTGCGCTAAAACCCACCAGCGATTTTTGTATGTGAAATGGGTAAAGGTGAACTGCTCTTCCTGCTCGGTGCCGTCGTCCTTCTGTACGGTCCGGGTCCGCTTGCAGGTGAAGGGCATACACAGCGTCATCGCCTTTTCGCCCTTCTTCACATGACGGCCTAATTCTTTCCACTTCAAAAAGGAAGCGAGCGGGCCGGGCTGGATGTCGCGCTCCAAGCACTGAAATAAAGCCAAAAGCTGATTTCCAACGCTGTAATTGTGGAAGCGCGTGTAAGCCTGATGAATAAAACCAGGTTTCAACACGGCTTCATCAAGTAAAGCTGCCCATGAAATCATTGGCTTCTTTTCTGTTCTCTCAGCGCCTTCGCGCGCGCCGACTGTGGGAGCCTCGGTGGAGGCTTGGCTTGCCGGGACCGCGTTTGACGGTCCGCTTGCTGTCTGCCGGATTGTGATTTCCTCGGTCACGTT
>JBOGJY010000244.1:0-1875 GCA_050745325.1 Terriglobia bacterium | reverse complement strand
GTTTGAGGACCGGCGGTCAGAGGCCGCCGCTACAACGTTATACCGATGTTCCAGTTTTCGTCTTCGCCGCCTGGCACTCGCCGCAGGCGCACAGCTCGCGGAGATAGGTGAATCCGTAGATGCCGGTGGAATGCCCGTCGCTCCAGAAGATCTGAAGCGCGTAGCGGCCGGCCACCTCGGCGCGCAGCGGCCGCACCGCCTTTTTGAACATCGGTAAGGCGTTGGGAGCGGTCTTTCTTCGAGGTGTTCCACCCTCGGCTCCGGTACACGTTGCGCAGGGGCAAAGGTCGCGCAGGGTTTCGTAACCGTATGCGCTCAAGTGGCCGTCCTGCCACTCTATCGCAAGCGTGTCTTGGCCGGCTTCGAGCTTAATCTTCTTGGGAACGATTGCCATAGGATGAGCCAGCAGTCCTCAGCGCCGTAGCGGTTGCAGCGCAGGGTCCACGTTTTCGACCTTGCGGCTTTCGGCCAGGTTTGCTACGCCTCATTCAATTTGAATTTCCTGGCCAGCTTGTTTCTGCGCCAGCTCAACTTGCGCCGTCACGGCTGCCGCGACTTCCTCGAATGCCTTTCCGCAAGCGCCCGAGCTGTCGAGGGCGATGGGCCGTCCCTGATCGCTGGCCGCGCGAATCTTCACGTCGAGCGGGATCTCGCCAAGAAAAGGGAAGTGCATTTTCTCCGCCGCCGCGCGCGCGCCGCCGTGGCCAAAAATGTCTTCGCGCTGGCCACAGTGCGGGCAAGCATAATAACTCATATTTTCGACAACGCCAAGGATGGGCACGTTGAGCTTGCTGAACATAGCGATTGCTTTCGCGGCGACCGTGAGCGCCACGTCCTGCGGGGTCGAAACAATCACGGCGCCGGTCAGCGGAATGGTTTGCGAAAGGCTCAACTGAATGTCGCCCGTTCCGGGAGGCAGATCGATGACGAGGTAATCCAACTCGCCCCAGCGCACGTCGCCAAGAAACTGGCGGATGGTCTTGTGCAACATCGGGCCGCGCCAGATGACGGCTTCGCCGGGTGGCAGGAAGTAGGCCATGGAGATCATCTTGACGCCGTAGGCGACAGGTGGCTCGATCTTCCCTTCAACCACCACCGGCCCGGTCCGGCTGCCCATCAGGTGGGGCACGCTCGGGCCGTAGACGTCGGTATCCATTAATCCGGTCGTGGCGCCGCTCAGGTTGAGCGCCACCGCAAGATTCACCGCGAGGGTCGATTTACCCACCCCGCCTTTGCCGCTCGCTACGGCGATGGCAGCCTTCACTCCTGGGATCAGGTCGCTGCTCTTCGCCATGCTGCCCGCCATCATCTTCTGACGTTGCACGGCCTGAACGCTGACGTCCTTGATGCCAAGCGCTTCCACCGCCGTTTTTGCGGCCTGCGTAAGCCGCGCGGCTTCAGGGCTTGCAGGGTCGCCCATCTGGAGTGTAAAGGAAACCCTATTGTCCCCGGCCTCTAAATCCTTCACCATTCCCAGGGAAACAACGTCTTGTCCCTGATTTGCGTCCTTTACCGCTTTCAGGGCGGCGATGACGTCATGCGGATGAATCTTCATAGCTAAGCTTGCCTTTCCTTCGCTTGGGCACGCGCCACCCTTTAGAGGTTGCTGAAAAACCCCGCGTTAACGGTGTAGTGGCGACTTTACGTCGCCACAAGTCGAATAATCTCAACGCGGGTTGGCGGGATAAACCCGCCGCTACACGTTTTTCAGCAACCTCCTAGATGGCGCTGTAGCGGCGGCCCCATTCTGGCTTCGGCCGCCGTTTTTCAAAGAGTAAAGACCGGCGGCCAGAGGCCGCCGCTAAAGCAAATCCCTTGTCTTGAAAATAAATCGTCTCGTTTGTCTCATTCGTCTCCAAAGGATCAGCGCCGGGG
>JBOGJY010000243.1:0-7200 GCA_050745325.1 Terriglobia bacterium | reverse complement strand
TTTGACGCTGGGCGGCAAAAGCCAAGCTTGATCCGGTTCGTAGGGCAAGAAGTTCATCGCGGGTCTCCTCAACCGCATTATCGCCCACCTGTCAAGCCCTCACTCTCCCGAGTTATCACACAGACTCGGAGGGAGAGGGGTGAAAAAACAAAAAGGAATGACAGCCCTCTCCCCGCCGGGCGGGAGAGGTGGGAACCGCGAAGTGGTGGGTGAGGGGCCTATTGGCGGAGCTGAAGCACCGCCCCCCCCCTGAAATTAGGGAAACTCCGCCTCCCGACTTTACGCTGCAAGATGGGTACCCAAGATTAGAAAATGGCCGGTGAGAATGAGAGAAGTAAACAAAATTCACGGAACGAAGCCTAGCAAGCCTTTAGAATCAACGTTTCTAATTTTCGGCAGTGGCCGCTCCGCTCATAAAAAGTCTCATTTGTCTCAAAAGTCTCAATGTGCCGCGGTCGGAAAGACTCAAGAGCGCGGGTGGCACATCCAAAGCCGGCAGCGTCATCGGGCTTGTGCTGTGGTCGTAGCGCGTGTGGAGCGGTTTGCCGTCTTTCGTGAAGCGTATCGCCTATGAGATGCCGAACGCCGCCGGTGGGTAATGACTTTCTCCGGAACCAGCCGGTAGACCAGCAGCCTCCGCCCGCGCTCAAGGCGCGAACTGCGGAGATGGTTCCAGCGCCGGATTTGGTAGGGTGAAACGTCAAAATGGTCGGCAATCAAGTCGATGTTCTCACCCGGCCGCACCTTGTAATAGTAGGGCCGCCGCACCCACCGCACTCCAGCCTCTTCGGTGATGCGAGGACGCGCGAGGGGAATTAGCACGGGGGTATCGGGAGAAAGCGGGTCATCCGGGGCAAGATGATTGGCCTGGACAATCGCAGCCATGGTCACGTGATATTGGCTTGCAATGCTACCCACCGTCTGGCCGCCTTCCACCCGAGCGGCGCGCCACCAGAGCCTGCCCGCTGGCGGAACCAAAGCGATTTCCTTCTCGAAGGCGTCCTTCGTGCCCGAGGGTAAATTGAGCATATAGCCCGGATCGTCCTCCGGCGTTTCGTAGCTCTTAAGCGCCGGATTCAACCGCACCAGATCATCCACCGGCCGCCCTATGATTCCTGCCACCAAGCGGAGGTCTGTCTGGGTTGTTACCGGAACGCGGTCAAATTTAAGAGGAGCGACAGACGGTGGAGTAAAACCATAAGCTTGCGGATCCTTGGCAATCAAAGCCGTGGCGAGGAACACCGGCACGTAGTTTTGGGTCTCTGCTACCATCACGTGCAGTTCGCGCAGCTTCCAGTAGTCTGCGTAACCAGTTCGCTCAATGGCGCGCTGCACCGTCAGCGGACCGCTGTCGTAGGCGGCGAGAGCCAAGTACCAATCCCCAAAGGTTTTGTAAAGGCTCTTAAGGTCGGCTGCGGCCGCCTGCGTCGAGCGGTAAGGATCTTCGCGTTCATCCACCCAGCGGTTTTCTTTCAGCCCAGGCGCAGTTCCGCTCATCAGTTGCCAGAGACCTTTTGCCCCTTTGTTCGATGTCGCATGGGGGTCATAAGCGCTTTCGGGGCCTGGAAGGTAGAGTAAATCGTGGGGCAGGCCCTCCTTCTGTAAAGCTGCGGAGATCATCGGGCCGTATTCATCGCTCCCCTTAAGAACTCGTTCAATGTATCCGCGCGCGTGCTTCTGCAAATATGCGATCACGCCCGACACCGTGTCATTCGAAGAAACTAGAGGAATATCGAGATGGACGGTGCGGATTTCTTCTTGGACTCGCTTGGCCACGTTGGGATCTACGGGAAACGTAAGGCCGGAAAACGATTCGATGGGAGTTGGCACGTATTGATGGGCGCTTAAAGAATTGCCTTGCTGGATTGCTGAAAGCTCGGCGCCGTTGATGTGGTCGACTAACAAATCAAACTCTTCGCTCAGACGGTTGTCATTGCGGATGTCATAAGGTGAAGACAGCAGGATGCTAAGAGATTGATCAAACTCCTGCTTCGACTTGCCAAAATCCCCCGATTGGTAGTCGTTGAGACCCGCCGTATAGGCCGCTTCCGCCCGGTCAATCAACTGGCTGACAGCTTCCATTTGGGTGGTAATGGCGCCTTGCCCGGATGGGCCAGATAGCGAAGATGCTCTTTGCAGCGGTGGAGGGGGTGACGATGGACGCTGCGCCGGCGTTGGGGCAGGGGCCAAGGCCGCTGCCGAAGGTTGTCCTAGTGGCTTGTGCTGTTGCGCCGTTTCGCATGAGACGGAAGCGAGAACAGCGACCAAAAGTATTAAGAGTCTAACTCTCCTCAAAACGCTTTTCCTCTGGGAGGTAAATACAAACTTCCCTGAGCGCTTCCTGTATTGTACTTCCGCCCCATGAGACCGGTCAACCGGCTTCGGGAGTAGTCCCATCGGACTACTTATCCATTGGATGGCTTCGGGAAGGTTTCAGGAAGCCGATTAAGCGGCGTAAGAGGGAAAGCCAGCGGTCTGTGATTGATCGAATCTTGGTATGAAACCAGCTCGAGGAACCGGCGCCACGAGTGTTGTGTCACCGAAGTTTATTGAATAAGCCAGCTCCGCAGGAGCGGCAGAATATAGCCCACGGCGTGAGCCGCGGGTTAGTAAAGTGTCCCTCTCCCGCCCGCGCGCGAGAGGGGCGGTGGGTGAAGCATCACAAATACGTTACCGCCTATCTGTCCCTCTCCCGCCCGCGCGCGAGAGGGGCGTCGAAAGCGGGGTGAGGGCCCATTGATCCCAGGGCTTCCGCCCTAAGCTACATTCTTCCGCCCCTGACGGGGCTCTGAACCCGGCCCCCGGAAACTGGGAACTTCGTCAACGAACTCCGGTGACATAACGCTAACTTGGGTTGCGGTCCATTAATAATTTACGTTCGAGGGCGGATCGCGCCTTATACAACGCTAGGCGCAAGAAATACGCGGATTCCGGGCGCATGGAAATTTTGCGTGAAGGTGTAGAAATTCTCCTTCAATTTCATTCAGGCTGGCCTTAGGCAGTGTGTGTGTTCTGTAGAATCAATAGCCTGCTCAAATCGGACTTGGCACTGTGGTTGCTAGGAGTTATGTTGGTTACGGAGGCGCCTCTATTATGAGTATACCTGACGACGAATCTTACCAGCAGGATCCCTATGACAGGCGCGAAGCGCCCCCTGAGCCGGAAAACCCGAGTGGTTTGAACCAGTGGCTCATGGCGGTGACTTTGGCGCTGATTATTGTGGTGGCCGTTGCCATCGGATACACGGTGCATGAGCAGCGCTCGGCGCAGCGGTTGGTTTCGGCAAATGGTCACTTGGCAGCGGAACTGAGCCAGACGCAGAGTCAGCTCGCGGACCTGACGGCCAAGATCAAAACCCTTAGCACACCGGCGCCCGTCGAACCCGCGCCAGCAGCCGACGAAACCTGGAACGGTAAGACCGTCCGCCCGGCCCCAAGCGCCGAAGCGCACGTCCACCTGGCGCGCGCCCGGCCCACAGCGTCCGCCTGGCAGCGGAAGGTGCAATCGCAATTGACCGCGCAGAAAAAACGCCTTTCAGACGCGGAGCAAGCCATTGCGAAAACGCAAGCGAATATGTCAGCGGAGTCTGCGAGCACCCAAAGCGGCCTGAGCGGCTTGGGAGGCTCGATTGCCAAAGATCATGCGGAGTTGGTCGCGCTGGAAAATCGCGGGCAGCGCAATTACTATGAGTTCGACCTTTCGAAATCCAAGACGTTTGTGCGTGAAGGTCCTATCAGTCTCGATCTTCGCCACACCAACACCAAACACCTGAATTACGATGTGGATTTGATGGTGGATGACTATAAGCTCGCAAAGAAGCACGTGAATCTCTACGAGCCAGTCGTGCTGCAGACAGCCGAAAGCCCGCAGCCATTGGAATTAGTGGTCAACCGGATTGGCAAAAACGAAGTCCACGGTTACGTTAGCGCCCCGAAATCTTTTGAACAAAGAGCATCGGCAGGGGCCGCGGCAACGGCGCCCTCTCAGCCAGCGAATGCTGGCGCAGCGCCTCAAACGACTACGCCAGTAGCGGCCACCAGTTCTCCGCAAACCATTGCGGCTAGCCAGAAATGAAGCGGTGATCCTGGCTTTGCAGCCGGTAGAAAGGGGGCTACGCCTGCGCTTCGAGGATGCGGTCTAAGTCGGGAAGGGAAGTGATGCGCGGAACGCCGGCATCGGGGTAAGCTCCCACCCAGTC
This sequence comes from Terriglobia bacterium, assembly GCA_050745325.1. Lineage (GTDB taxonomy): Bacteria > Acidobacteriota > Terriglobia > UBA7540 > UBA7540 > RH2-MAG17b. The sequence continues at coordinate 3,002 of JBOGJY010000243.1, read as the reverse complement.
CATCAGGACGCCGCTGAGACCAGCGTTCTCGGCGCCTCCAATGTCAGTGGAATAGAGGTCGCCCACGAATAGAGCTTCAGACGGCTCACAGCCGCTTTGGGTGAGCGCCAAGCGGAATATTTCCGGGCAGGGTTTTTCGACGCCGACATAGTGCGAATCCAGGATAAACTGAAAGCAAGCAGCCAAGCCCACCTGTTTGAGTTGATGTTCGATCAGCCCGATTGAATTGGAGACCACTCCCAAGATGTAGCCGCGCTGCCGCAGCGCCTGCAAATAGCCGATCGCGCCGGGAAACACGCGCGACCAGGTGGTGATCTCTTTGAATCCCTCTGCAAGCTCCAGCGCGACTTCTTGCTGCTTTGCTTCGGGCACGCCCACACGCTCGACAAGAGCTCTCAGATATTCCGCCCAGTAGTAGAAATCTGCCTTCCGGGGCACGTTCCCACTGCGTAGTTGCGGCCAGAGCCATTCATCCAGCCGCCGTTTTCCCATGCGCTCAGCTTCGTAGAAGTCGTCCGCCACCGCTGGATAGCCCAGGCCGGTGAGGGTGCGCGCAAGCACGTCTACGCGCGGAAACACCACCGTGTTACCCGCGTCGAACAGTACAACGCGCGTCTTCTTCTTTTTGTTCTGGAGCATCCATTCCTCACTCTCCGCGCGAAACAGCGCCCTTATTGAGGTTTACATATTATAGTGGCACCAAATGCTGCAGCGGCGGCCTCTGGCCGCCGGGTTTTCGGCGCTCAGAGAGCGTCGCTACAGAGAAAGTTGTCACCATAATATGTAAACCTCAATAAGAACGGCGCTACATCGCCTACTTATTTCATTATATCGGACACAAGCTACGAGTTGAGGGCCGCGCGGGGTTCCTGTGTGTTTCGGATAACCCGCTCGAACTCACCGAGCAGCGATTGTTTGCCGTCCTCGGAATCGAACGAGGCCAGGATGGCATTTCTCATCACTCCGGCGATTTCGTCCTGGCTCAGGCTGAAGGCGCGGCGCGCCAGCCCCAGTTCACGCTCGAGACTGGTTGAAAACATGGCCGGGTCGTCGGTGCTGAGGGTTACTTGAAGGCCAGCATCAAGGAATTGTCTTAGCGGATGATCTTCAACCCGCGCAATCAGGCCAGTGGCCACATTGCTGGTGAGACAGACTTCGAGCGGAACTTTGCGGTCGCGGAGCAAGGCCATTACACCCGGATCACGCGCGGCGGCAAGGCCGTGGCCAATCCGCTCGGCGTCCAGCAGCTCGACGGCTTCGCGGACGCTTTCGGGACCGCCGGATTCGCCGGCGTGCGCCGTGACGTGCAAGCCCAGGTCTTTCGCCTCGCGGTAAATCGCCGTAAAAAGGCTGGCTGGTCCGCGCTCTTCGTCGCCGCCAATGCCGAAGGCCACAACGTCGTCGTCGCGGAAGATTCTCGCCCAGCCCAGCGCCTCCCGGGCATGATCCGGGCCGAACTGGCGCACGGCGTCGAAAATCCACTTCACCCGCAACCGGGACCGGGAGGGAAACTTCCGCGCTGCTTCGGCAATGGCCTCGAAGATCTCCGGCAGCGGCTGCTTCTTCCACAGGATCACACCGGCGGAAAGCGTGATTTCCGCGTAACGCACGTTTCCGGCCGCCAGCCGTTCGAGCAGCCGCGTGGTGATGAGAGCGTAATCCGCCGGGGATTCAAGCAGCAGCGTGACCCGCTTGAACGCATCCAGGAATTCGCCAAAGCTTCCATAACGGAAGCCGCGCCCCTCCTGCCGGCCGATCCACTCCTCCGTTTCTTTCTCGAGTCTTCCCTTGGCGCCTGCGAGTTCCCGCAGTGTTTGCGGCTCAACGCTGCCTTCAAGATGCAGGTGCAACTCGGCTTTGGGAAGAGCGTGGAGAAACCCTTCGAGTGTTGAAGCGGAGCCTGCCGGGGCTGGGCGCGATTTTCTAGTGGGTGGCATCAATGGGCGGGCGGCGCGGGCTGGCCGGCGTTCTGCCATGCTGTGTACCAATAAGAGCCCGTGTCGTTAGCGGCGTCGGTGAGTTCGTGCATCACCACCGAACTCACCGAAGTGTAGAACCGGTCATAGTAATCATCATTGTATCCGGGGAGGTTGTCGCGAGACCTCTTGTCCGCCAGCAGGATGTTATCAACCCAGGTATTCGCCTCGGTTACAGTCCTGAAAGCATACTCCGTCGGGTCATCGATTTTTGCGGCGGGACGGCTGCGATAGAGGATGAAATTCTGATAGCGTTCGATGAGATTAACGCCAAACCGCGCTGCAAGCCCAGTTTGCGCCGTCAGTTGCCCGTCATAGTTTTCCGTTGTGTTGAGCGGGTCGTGAGCGTCGGCCACATAATATCCGAGCACGGCCGCGTCTTTGCGCGCCTGGTCCCACTTCTGTTCACGAAAATCATTGGTGAGACGCAAGCTGAATTCGCCGATTTGCCACGGTAGCGTGCCGTCGCGCCCCACGCGCCTCGCACCGTACTGCGCCATAGCGGCTTTATAAGAATGCGGCAGCTTCAGGTAAGGAAAACGCCCGTAGCTGTCAAGAAGGATGTAGTGCCGCCATTGCTCAAAGCGGTCCTTCTTCATCCATAGGTCGGGATCGTTCACGTGCTGCAGAATGTCCTCATGATAGGCGCTGAAGTAGCCCTGTAACGGCTCGGGCAGCGTCTGAAGGGCCCACTTCGTTACCAGGGCGTGAGTTTGAGGGCCCCAGGCCAGCGCCTGCGAGCAGGTGAAAAGAGCCAAGAGAAGTGCGGTAGAAAGAGCAATTGCGCCTGCGCAGATGCTCCGATCTTCAGAAGCGCAGGCGCGGGCGGCGTAGGTGCTGTTCATGGAGCTCATACGGATTTGACGTCAACCATGGGATCGTATAGTGGGATGCTGCGCTGATGTCATCCTGAGCGCAGCGAAGGATCTGCTTGTAAGGTGTGAGAAAAGCAGATTCTTCGCTACGCTCAGAATGACACCGTGAGGAATTCCAGCCCCCGCTTAAATGCTATGTTTGACCGAAAAT